>JAQCLE010000017.1 GCA_027592755.1 Bacteroidota bacterium
AACGTGGCAAACATTAAGCATTACGGGATATTGCAACTTTATTCATAAAGGTTCGGATGAGTGTGAATAGATGTGTGCATAGTTATTTCGGAAGGTGTCATATTCGGTGTAATTGGCTTTTAATATACCATCTTCGAGGATGAAGGTGTTTTTGTAATTGTCGTTCATCTCGAAGCTGGAGATTTTGAAATCCCATCCGGTAAGGTCTTTGCCATTAAAAAGTTGAATCCAATTCTCCTCTTTTGTTGTTTGCTGATTTGTGCATGCGGCAAAAAATAAAACAACGATCGAAACGGTTAATAGACGTGTTAATTTCATAATCATGAGGGTTGGTTAGAATCAAAAATAGGATGTTCATTTGTAACGAGCTTTGAATTTTGATTTATAGCAACCTTTGTTTGCATTTTTTTATAGTCAAAGAGCTCAATTCAGAAAATGGAGCAGATTCACTGATCATAAATAATTTCTCAAACAATTGTCTTGAATGAATACAACCTTAGTCAACAATTTGCGGAATATTTTTAAGGAAACCTATAGGGTTGAACCTCAGATAATTGTTCGTTCGCCAGGAAGAATAAATATTATCGGTGAGCATACGGATTACAACAACGGGTTTGTACTTCCCGCAGCAATTGATAAAGGCATCTACATCGCAATTGCCTTGACAGATTCCGATCAGTCAGAGATTATCTCACTGGATATGAATGAATCCGTCAAATTTCAAGCTGATCACCCGGTAAAAAGTGAAAAACATTGGGCCAATTATATCCTAGGCGTTTTAGAACAGTTTCAAATTGAGGGTCATCACATTCCACCTTTTAAAATGGCATTTGGTGGTGACATCCCCATTGGAGCTGGTCTCTCATCATCGGCCGCCCTTGAATGTGGTGTTGGTTTGGCTTTAAACAATCTGCTGGATTTGGGAATTGACAGGATCAAATTAGCTCTGATTGGACAGGCTGCCGAACACAAATTTGTTGGTGTCAATTGCGGGATTATGGATCAGTTCGCCAGCCTGATGGGTAAGCAAAACCAGGTAATGCTATTGGATTGTCAATCGCTATCGCATCAATATTTCCCCTTCTCCTCCGGGGATTATTCACTGGTATTACTCAATTCCAATGTCAGCCATAGCCTGGCAAGTTCACAATACAATATTCGCAGATCACAATGTGAGGAAGGTGTTGCCACAATTGCTAAAAAGTACACTGATGTCAAATCATTGAGGGATGTCTCTTTGTCAATTCTTATTGAAAATGAAAAAAAACTTTCTCAGGTAGTATTTAAGCGCTGCAAATACATCATCGAGGAGAATCAAAGGGTTAATACCGTATGCAAAGCCCTTGTTAATAGCCAGTTGGTCGAAGTTGGGAACATACTTTACACGGCGCATCATGCAATGAAGACAGAGTATGAGATCACCTGTCCGGAAATCGACTTTCTCGTCGATTATTCAAGCGAAGACAGTGATGTTTTGGGCTCAAGAATGATGGGTGGTGGTTTTGGAGGTTGCACAATAAACCTGGTAAGAACGGATGCCGCATCTCAATGGATCGACTCGTGCGGTATCGCTTATAAGAATAAGTTCAAAAAAGAACTTACACCAATTATGATTGCTATTTCTGATGGGGTTAACCTGGTAAGTCAGGCTACTCTGAGATGAATTAAAATTTCGACATTGATTAAATAGCAGATGGATGCAGGCAACATTAAGATTTTAAAGATCACCTGGTATGAACAAACTTCTTTAAATTGATGTTATCAATTTAAAGACAACTCTTTGAGTATGACAGTTAATTTCCGAACCACCTATACAAGGGGTGTACTATTTTCCATTGGAAGCTTGTTAATACTTACGCTATCATGTAAGGAGCAGAAGATTGACTTCAATGTTCAGGTACGACCAATTCTCAACAAAAGCTGCATTACCTGTCATGGAGGCGTAAGGCAGAATGGGGGCTTTGGACTGATTTTTAGAGAAAATGCCCTGGGAGAAACCAAGAACGGTAAAATTGGCATTGTTCCAGGTCATCCTGAAAAAAGCGAGTTGATTGCCCGTATCAATAGCGAAGACCCGGAGTTGCGCATGCCATTTGAAAAGGAACCATTGAACCAGGAGGAGATTGATATTTTAACCAAATGGATTGAACAGGGCGCAGAGTGGCAGCAACATTGGGCTTATTTAAGGCCCGAAGAACCTGAAATTCCAGAGAATAATTTGAAATGGGGCAATAATGAGATTGATGATTTCATTTTGGAAAAGATTGAAGTAAATGGTCTTAAACCTTCCGAAGAAGCCAGTAATTATGATTTGGTGAGGCGTGTTTATCTCGACTTAACGGGTCTGCCCCCTTCATTGGATCAGGTAGCTGATTTCGTTAACGATGATTCTGAAAATGCTTATGAAAAACTGGTGGATAAACTTTTGGAATCACCGAAATACGGGGAACATTGGGCGAGCATGTGGCTCGATCTGGCAAGGTATGCCGATTCCAAAGGTTATGAAGCGGACAGGGCCCGGGAGATTTGGAAATACAGGGACTGGGTAATTAACGCCTTCAATGATGATGTACCATTTGACCAGTTTACAATAGAGCAACTGGCCGGAGATCTTCTACCGGAACCCTCATTGGATCAACTCATCGCTACCGCTTTTCACAGGAATACACTAAACAATGATGAGGGTGGCACCGACAACGAGGAGTATCGCATATCTTCTGTAATTGATCGCGTAAACTCGACGTGGGAAATCTGGCAATCCACTACCATTGGTTGTGTCCAGTGCCATAGCCATCCCTATGATCCAATACGTCAAAACGAATACTATTCATCGTTTGCTTTTTTTAACAATACTTCTGATTGGGATGTTCCTTCAGAAAACCCTGTATTGAAAGAATTTGAGGAAGAAGATCAAGCCAAACTGGACGAAATTAAGCAATGGATAACCAGTCGATCGAACTCGTCCGAAACAAACAAGTGGGAAAGGTTCTTACGAACCGGGGAACCAAAACTTAGGGCTGAAGACTTCACGGAGGTGAAAAATGTGGTGCATCACAATCGATCAGGTCAGGATTACATGGAACTATACAATGGATCATCCATTAAAATTGAAAAAGTAGTTCTTCAAAATATCGATAGAATATATATTAACTATAACCAATCGGATGAACATCTGGGCAACCTGGTAATCAGCACCGACAGTGTTGGTGGGCCTGTCATTGGAGAAGCTTCATTAGCGAAGACCAAGGGATTTAAGAACCTTCAAATAAAGGTATTGACTGAATCCAAAGTAGCGGATCTGTACTTTCAATTTGAGAGTAAGCATGATGATTATTCCTGCACAATTGATGGCTTATTATTGGGAGAAAAACTACCAGGGGATAAGGACAGCGAATATGAGCAAATTTATGCTGAAATAGACAAGGTGTTAAAAGTACCAGGTAAATATTCAACGCCTATTATGGTTGAAAAACCGAAAGATCACAGCAGAAAAACGAATGTTTTTGTCAGAGGAAATTGGAGGGAAAAAGGAGATGAGGTTCCTATTGGCATCCCAAAACTATTTAACAGTGAGGAAAAGGAGTTTAACAATCGATTGGATTTGGCCAAATGGCTTGTTAGTGATGAAAACCCGCTCACCGGAAGAGTAATGGTGAACCGGTTTTGGGAAAAGCTATTTGGTGTGGGAATTGTGGGTACAGTTGAAGATTTTGGAGCGCTTGGAGATCATCCGACCCATCCGGAGTTGCTGGATTGGCTGGCGCTTAGATTTTCAGGGGAATGGAATTGGAGCATGAAAAAACTTCTGAAAACAATAGCCATGTCTTCGACGTATCGTCAAAGTTCGCAGGTAACTGACGATGCAAAAGAAAAAGATCCGGATAATAAATGGTTGGCCAGAAGCCCAAGAATAAGGCTTTCAGCTGAACAGATACGCGATCAGGCCCTGGCCGTTTCGAATTTACTGAGTGATAAGATGTACGGACCCAGTGTAATGCCTTATCAGCCGGAAGGAATATGGAATGTGATTTACAACAATCAGGCCTGGATTACCAGTGAGGGTGAAGATGCTTTTCGTCGCGGATTATACACTTATGTGCGAAGGACCAGTGCTTATCCTTCGCTCATTACTTTTGATGCATCAAGCCGGGAATTTTGCTTGTCCCGAAGAATTAATACCAATACACCACTTCAGGCCCTGGTAATATTGAATGATCCTGCATTTTTTGATGCCGCAAGAAATCTGGCACGGCAAATTCTATTGGTGGAGGGGGACAAAGAAAAAAAAGTCATTGCGGCATATCGTTCTGTGATGGGTAAAATACCTGAGACTGATAAATCAGATATTTTAGTGAAATTGCTCGAAGAGACAGAAGCATATTACAGGGATCATGAAGAGGAGGCATATGAGTTAGCGAAATCTGATGATTTGGAGCTGGCTTCTCTCACTGTGATGGCAAATGCCCTAATGAATATGGATGAATTTATAGTGAAAAATTAAGCTGATATGGACCTGTTTAATGAAGCCCGCAGAAAGAGATTAGAGTACACAACCCGAAGGCATTTTCTGAAAAAATGCAGTACTGGTCTTGGCGGAATAGCGTTAGCATCTTTGATCGGACCTCAGGATTTGTTCGCTAAAAATTTAAGTGGGAATGGTATTTCCGACACCCTTCCTCATTTTTTACCAAAGGCGAAAAGGGTGATTTATCTTCATATGGCTGGGGCACCATCGCAATTGGAACTTTTCGACTACAAACCTGAGTTGGAAAAACTACATGACCTCGATTGTCCCAAGTCATTACTGGAAGGCAAAAAATTTGCATTCATACAGGGAACGCCGACAATGCTTGGACCACAACATAAATTCAGACAGTACGGAGAGACAGGTACTTACATTTCAGATGCACTTCCCCATTTCAGTAGTATTGTGGATGATGTTACCATCATTAAGACTATGCATACTGATCAATTTAACCATGCTCCGGCTCAGTTATTCTTGCATACTGGAAGCCCACGAGCCGGCAGACCAAGCATGGGTGCATGGGTGACTTATGGATTAGGGTCTGAAAATGAGAATTTACCTGGATACATGGTATTGCTTTCCGGTGGGAGTACTCCAAGTGCTGGTAAAAATGTTTGGGGCAGCGGATTCCTTCCATCTGAATATCAGGGGGTACAATGCCGAAATTCGGGAGATCCTATTCTTTTTGTGTCAAATCCTGATGGCATGAGCCGTGACATAAGAAGAAAATCCCTTGATGCGATCAACGCCATAAATAGAAGCCAATTTGAAGAATTTGGCGACCACGAGACCATGTCTCGAATCGCTCAATATGAAATGGCATTCAAAATGCAGGTGTCAGTACCCGAAGCCATGGATACTAGCAAAGAACCTGAATACATTCGTGAGATGTATGGTGCCAAGCCAGGTGAGGCTTCTTTCGCCAATAATTGCCTTCTGGCCCGGCGACTAGTGGAACAGGGTGTTAGGTTTATCCAATTGTATCACTGGGGTTGGGATATGCATGGTGATTTCGAAGCTGCTTCTGTTAACCAGGGGATAAAAATGAGATGTGATGAGGTTGATCAACCAATGACAGCCCTTGTCAAAGATTTAGAGCAACGAGGCTTGCTGGATGACACACTGGTTGTATGGGGAGGCGAATTTGGTCGAACTCCGATGCGGGAAAATCGGGGTGGTCGGGTTATGCCATTTTATGGCAGGGACCACCATACCGAAGCATTTTCGATTTGGATGGCTGGTGGTGGTATCAAGAAAGGACTTACTTATGGTGAAACCGATGAGATTGGTTATTATGGCATCAGAGACAGGGTGCATGTGCATGATCTTCAGGCTACCATCCTTCATCAGCTCGGCATTGATCATGAAAAGTTTACTTACCAGTTTCAGGGTCGGGGTTTCAGGCTAACGGACGTGCACGGACATGTTGTAAATGATATCATTGCCTGATATTATTACCGAATTGAAAAGAATGGATAGAATGATATTTTTGAAAAAAGGAATTATGCCAGTAAGCGACTCTAAAATCTCTATATGCTTTTAGACAGTAGTTCTTTTCTTCTCTTCTTTGGCCGATTTCATCCTTTAATAGTTCACCTTCCCATTGGTTTTATCATCCTGGCCGGAATCTTCGAATTGATTTCATGGAAGAAAAAGGTTGATCTGAATCTTGCAATTACCTATGGCTTGTTGATTGGTGCGATATTCGGAATTATCGCCATTATTCTTGGCTTAATGTTGGCGTCTGACGGTGGCTATAATGATGGCGTGCTCAATATTCACAAATGGACTGGGATATCAACTGCCGCATTTTCATCGATAGCCTATTTTTTCAAAATAAACTTTGATAAAATTAACTGGGCTCAGAAGGCCTATCGCTCTACACTGATTCTAACACTGGTGTTGTTATCAGTCACGGGACATTATGGCGGCAACCTGACGCATGGTTCCACTTATTTACTGGAGTATGCGCCGAATTCCATACGATTATTAGCAGGATTGAAACCACCCAGGGATCGTATTACAGTGCTGGACTCAGCATTGGTATACGAAGATGTGGTGCATTATATTTTTGAATCAAAGTGTATCGTTTGTCACAACAGCGATAAGGCGAAAGGAGAATTGTTACTCCTTGATCCGGAAAGCATATTGCAAGGTGGTGAGAACGGCCCGATAATCACGGCAGGCGATCCATCCGAAAGTGAACTATTCCGGAGAATTACCCTTGACTCGAATCATGATGATTTCATGCCAAGCGAAGGCAGAACACCACTCACCAAGGAAGAAACGTCACTGCTTGAATGGTGGATAGAGGAAGGCACCCCTTTCGACAAAAAGGTAATAGACCTGGTGCTATCAGATCGAATAAAAAATTATCTAAAAGAAATTGGTATTGGGAAGGAATTATCTTTTTTGGAAAGCCTGGTCCTTCCATCCGTAAGCCAGGGGATTTATGATTCCATTGCCGCAGAGGGATTTCGATTAAAAACTATTTCAGGCAATAGTTCATGGTTTGAAGTGAGCTACTCCTCTTATAATAGTGATGAATTGACGAAAGAAAAGTTGAGCATCCTCTTACTTGCAAAAGAGAATATCACCTGGATGAATCTCTCCGGGACTTCCGTGCAGGATGACTGGCTTTCTGATATAGGCCAGTTTACAAATCTCACCGAATTGAGGATCAACAATACTCAAATTACCAACGAAGGTATAAAGCATCTCGTAGCTCTCGAACATCTTGAATACCTCAATGTATATGCAACACAACTGACGGATGATGCCGCTGAAAGCATTCTGCAATTATCCGGACTGAAGAAGTTGTATATCTGGCAAACCAAAATCACTCCGGAAGGGGCTGCTGAAATCATGGCGGCGGCTCCTGAATTGAAAGTTGAGACAGGGATTTAGCCTGGCGAGTATATGAGTCAGGTGGAAACACCTGATATCACTTTTAAGGATCCCTCATCATAACGAGGGTCGGGCTTAAGTACAACGAATATTGGATCACTCACTTGGATTTCCGGGTCACCTTTACTAATATAAGACTTGCCAATTTTGCCTTATACTTTTTGCCATTCCATTCAATGGCAGGAGCATCATCATATTAAATTTTTAAAAAAACCTCAATGAGATGAAAGATCAATCAAATTCAAGACGGGCATTTATAAAAAAGACTGCCGCCGGCTCAGCAGTAGTTGCCGCCGGAGGCATTTTGCCTGGATTCAGTGCCCACAGCTATTCGCGGATCATGGGCGCCAATGATAAAATTAGGGCCTCAGTAATGGGCGTTAATAGCCGTGGAACCGCATTGGCCCAAAATTTCGCCTACCAGGACAATTGCGATGTAATTCATATATGTGATGTCGATAGCCGGGCTATTACGAGTTGTTTGACCGCTATAAAGGAGCGACAATCGATCACAGCTTCAGGGTATTCGGACTTCCGCAAATCTCTGGAGAGTCCCGATGTTGATGTGATGGTAATTGCGGCGCCAGACCATTGGCATGCACCAGCTGCCTTGTTATCATTGCAGGCGGGTAAACATGTTTACGTTGAAAAACCCCTGAGTCACAATCCAAATGAAGGTGAAATGCTTCTTAAAGCTGCAGCACACTATGGAAAGGTAGTTCAAATGGGCAATCAGCGTCGTTCATGGCCTAATGTAGCAGAGGCTATTAGTGCCTTAAAAAATGGTGAAATCGGCAGGGTCTATTATGGCAAGGGTTGGTACACGAATAATCGTCCGTCACTTGGCATTGGCAAAAAGACATCAGCTCCGGATTGGCTGGATTGGGATCTTTGGCAGGGGCCGGCCCCACGGAAAGATTATAAGGACAATCTGATTCATTATAACTGGCATTGGCACTGGCACTGGGGAACCGGTGAAGCCTTGAACAATGGAACACACATGGTCGACCTTTTGCGCTGGGGAATGGATGTTGATTATCCGATCAGGGTAAGTTCAAATGGAGGCAGGTATAGGTACAAAGACGATTGGGAAACACCGGATACTCAAATTATTAATCTGGATTTTGACAATGCGATGACGATGACCTGGGAAGGCAGAAGTTGTAATGGAAAGCGAATTGAAGGAAACCCGGTTGGAGCCATATTTTATGGAGAAGACGGAAGTCTACTGATTCCCTCAGGAAACGGCTATTCCGTATTTGACCTCCAGGGTAAGGTTGTAAAAGAAGTTAAGGACACTCGAGAAATTGATCCGAGAAATCTAACAAATCCATCAGAACAACTGGATGCCTTACACATCCAAAATATGTTCAATGCCATTGCCAATGGAGACAAGTTAGCTTCAGATATTGATTCGGGGCACAAGAGTACTTTGCTGGTTCAACTTGGTAATATTGCTCAACGAATGGGCAGGTCTTTGAACACAGATCCAAAAAATGGACGCATTCTTAAGGATGAGGAGGCCATGAAACTGTGGAGCCGTTCTTATGAAAAAGGATGGGAAATGAAATTATAATCTTAGAAGAACAAACAATATTCTTATGGAAACGAGAAGATCATTTATAGAAAAAGCAGGCAAAGGGGCTGCACTCTCAACCATTGCTTTATCCACTCCTGCAATTGCCTCACAATTAATTTCCGGGATAGATGGCAAGCCCATAAGAATTGGAATCATTGGGGCTGAAAATTCACACACCCGGGGCTATGGAAAGCTATTCAATATAGACAAGCTATTTCCCGGGGTAGAAGTGAAATATGTATGGGGAGAAACCGAGGCTTTTGCAAAAGATGCAATGGAAAAAGGCAACATCCCCAATATGGTGAAGCAACCGAAAGAAATGTTGGGTAAAATTGATGCTCTAATCGTAGATCACCGGCATGGTAAATTTCACCTCGAAGCGGCAACTCCATTTGTGAAGGCGGGAATCCCAACATTCATTGATAAACCGTTTTGTTACAGGGTAGAAGAGGGCAAGAAATTTTTAGCCATGGCACGTGAAGTAGGCACACCTATAAGCTCATATAGCTCAGTAGCTCATAGTGATGCGACCTTCGACATGATGGATCAGATCAAAGAGATACCTGACATTCAACAAGTGGTTCGATATGGTCCCGTGGAGCTGGACTCCGAATATGGAGGAGTATTTTTTTACGGATCTCATATTGTTCAGCCTTTACTTTACATTTTTGGAAACGACGTTTCAAGAGTGCGGGTAAATAAGAATGATAAAAACAGCAGCGCCAGCCTTGTTTTTGATAATGGTATGCTTGCTACCCTTGTTTTTACAAGCAAACGTTACGGTTGGCAAACATTTGTCGAAACTGACGAGGGAGTAATTGAAATCAAACCAAGAGTGGAAGAAAAAAATCCTGCAAAAAATTATGTGGATATGGTGACCATGTTCAAGACTGGGAAAGAGCCAAGAAGCCATGATAGCATTATTAAAGGGGTTGCAGTACTGGAGGCCCTCGAAAAATCTGTAGTTAGTGAACAATGGGAGGATGTAGTAGCCTAAAACCGAGACTTCAAAACGACTTTTTTGTAGAATATGTCCTAAATGACACGATATATCATGGATAAGATTACTGCTATTCCTGTTGATGATCATCCTGTTGTAAGAGCAGGGATAAAGTCATTGATAAAGCATAGGTGTGAAATCACACATCGGACTAACATTATGCGCAAGCTTAAAGCAAACAACACAGCGGAGTTAGTAAGTATGGCGGTATGTAACAGGTTGCTTTAATCCAGTTTAGAGATACCTTTTCTTTACCTATGGGGTCTCAAACTCACAATCCCAAATCAACAAAAGCTTGTTTACCTTCCCGAAAAGCATCGAGAACTTCCTGCTTAGCTGCTTCGGAAGGAAATCTTCCAGATTCCTGCAACCAGCGCATAGCATTATCAATATAATGAACAAAATAGGCTGCATCATCAGGGGATTTCACAGGTTGATCATCCACCATCAAATAGATAGGGCTGGTATGTGAAAATACAGTTTCAGGTCTTAGGGTACCAAAATACTGGTTGAAAAGGGTGGGGCCACCGCCGGCATCCCTGCGTTGGGCGTGACTAAGTCCTTTTCGGGCATCAGCTTCACTGAATTGATAAGCTCATGCTGCGATCCAAACACTCTTTTCAGGACTGTAAGGAATCTCAAGTTTAGCATGAGATTCTCCCCAGGAGATCGATTTTTCAGCTAATAGCTCTCCATTGACAATGATCTCTAAGCGATCTATCGGCAACTGACTCCACACTTCAACGGTGATTTGATGGCTCTCTCCAACTGATGCATTGATCTGACTTCCAGGCCCTTGACCATCAATCTTAAAAGACAAAAAAGGAGAATTACTGATGAAAGTTTTGCCATCATTAAGCGCCTTGATCCAGTTATC
The DNA here is from genome assembly GCA_027592755.1 of Bacteroidota bacterium. Classification (GTDB taxonomy): domain Bacteria; phylum Bacteroidota; class Bacteroidia; order Cytophagales; family Cyclobacteriaceae; genus JAJCYL01. The sequence goes on from JAQCLE010000017.1 coordinate 10,889, forward strand.
ATACGTGAAATCCTTTTCAACTTGCGCAAATACCCTATTGGCACCAACACTTACCTGGTTGTTCATTTTATCTGTACCAGCGGTGGCTGGAATCTTGATGCCGCAATTCAAAAGCCTGTACCATAACCTCAAGCCAGAATTCATCCTGACCTCAGGAACGATATCCGATACAAAAATGGGCTCATGGAAGGGATCAATCGTGCAGAGCAGTTCGACAGCATCTATTTTTTTCAGTACAATGGCCAATGGACCTTCAAGGCCGGGCCAGGCTGCAAAATGAGCCCAGGAGATGTGGCCCCCATTTTCATGGACCTCATCACTTGCACTCATATTCAAAGGATAATGGTACTCACGGGCATCCTTCGAGGGTTCTATAAGGCGCTCTTTCAGGTTCAGTAAGTTGACATGCCCCAGTCGATCTTCACGGAATTCCTGTCCAAAATAGACAATGTGTTCCGGTTCAGATATAGGCTCAATTTCTCCGCTGAATCTTTTGTGGTCTACTGTAAAATCAGAGATGAGAACATTACAGACATTCAGGTCCTCGGCTTTCATTTCTAACAATGCCGTTTCAGGATTTATATAATGCACATGGACATCGCCACTATACCAATTATCCTCGGGTGGTTTGAACCATTTATTCAGTTGAATGTCCAGTTTCCCATCAAGCGTTGAAATGTCCAGGGTATCGTCATAGATTTTGTAGCTGTACCCTTTCAATACTTCAATTCTCAAAAGACCTGTAGGCAGATTGATATCGAATTCCCCATCGATATAGGCAAACCTTCTTTCATAATCCATTACAACGCCTGTTTCTTCACTTTCAGGGATGGTAGCATCAGTAATTGCAAAATCGGCCTGGTGATTCTCTGGAGCAAAGTAGTGCCCTTCCAGATTCGTAAAGCGAACCCGGGCTGCTGTTAGTTGATTGTTTTCGTTTAAAACCCTGACCGTGACAGGGCTTAAACCATTCTGCCTATCACAAGCAAAAGCGATGATCAGTAGAAAAAGAAATAATCTTTTAAAAGGAATAGGCATTTTTACAATTCAAAATTTGAAGTACCACAACGAAATTTGGAACTAATTGTCCAAATAGTCAATGGCTTTATTATTCAGAGGAGTTATATTTAGAATATAGAAAGGAAGAGGGTTGGAGGTTAAGCAGTTCTAAAGAAAAGGAAATGAGATCAATTACATCAGCTTTGTTAATCGTATTGCTATCCGGAATTAAAAGTTATTCATTTACCAATCCATGGGAAAATGGCAGCTTCAAAGGTCGTATTGCTTATAGTGCAGACGGCAATTTTAACGATGAAGATGATTGGGCTGCGTCATCTGTAGCTCTCGCCATTTTTAAAGAATTTGGAGTCAGTGACAAACTCGTTCATTTTGATTATAACTGCATCCTGCCTAAAACTAATAAGTCTTGGGAAAAAGAACATGAAACAAGCATTTTTGGGGCAATAGAGCGATTTGATTATCCTAATTCAATCTTCTACGATTGTCAGACAGATCTCGATGGGGCAGTGAACAGTATCGCTCGAGCCATCAATGAATCCTCAGCAGATAATCCCCTCTTTTACATTCTGGCAGGTCCTATGGAAGTACCATTCCTCGGAATTGAGAAATCAGATCCGGAAAAGAGAAAGTATGTTTATTGCATTTCCCACAATCGCTGGAATGATGGTTATGCCAGTGCTGATTTTGTTAATCATAATAAACGCGATGTTATTCCAACTGGGGTCACCTGGGTCCAGATAACCGATCAGAACCAATTCCTGTCAACTGGCCCATTTGGGAGGCCTTCAACAGAGGATGAATGGAGACCCTGGACCTGGCTGCGGGATTCTAATAAATCGAATCTCAATTTCCTTTGGAATAGGCTACGTGTTACAACAAGGGCAGATTGTTCCGATGCGGGTATGGCTTATTTTCTGATGACTGGTGATGAGCAATCTGAAATTAAAAAACTAAGAACATTACTGGAAAATGGAGATACATCAGGACGGTTAACTTTCCGCAATCAGATTAGACTGGAAGCTGAGAATTTCACAAACCTTTGGAATTTTGAAGTGGAATACCTGGATGATCGCAAAGCATCACAGCGGATTAACCTGAAAATGAATTCCTCATCGGGTGGTATAAGCACACTTCTCAAAGAACCATACCTGGCAACCAGCGGACGCTATGATATTGATGTCCGGTATTTGGATGGAGATCAAGGCGGAATAAACTACTCGCTATGGATCAATGGATATCCTTCAGGACGCTGGCCATCTTTGGTTAATGAAGACGGTTGGGTTACCAATACGATCTCAAATGTCGTCATAAGTACTGATGATGAGATTGAAATACAGGTCGAATCAGAATCAAAAAACGAGGTGAAACTCGATTATGTCCAGCTCAATCGGCTTGAACCATTTTCTATCCCTGAAGGCACGCCCCTTGACGATCCAGAAGCTCAACCTGGACAAATCATTGTAGCTGGATGCCAACCTAGTAATCTTAAATACAATGGTGGCGGACCAGCCTTTCTATGCGGTCCGGATAATCCTGAGGATTTCTTGTTCCGTGGGGAGTTGAATCCTGATGGCACTCGATCCGGTGGTAAACAGGAAGAAATAATAGCAAAACTTGCCAGGAGTGGTGCCAATTCATTTCATTGTCAGATGTTTCGGATGCAACGTTGTAATATCAAGCAGGAAGGTGATGATATGCATGCTCCGTTTATTGATTATGACCCTGCGAAAGGATTAAACAAGGGCGTATTAAATCAGTGGGATAGATGGCTTGACCTATTTGAACAACATGATATTGTCGTTCACCTCGAATTTTACAACGATGCAACTGATGTAGAAATGATGGGTTGGACATTGGATTTGGAGGGGAATCTTCATTCTGATGAACGCGAGTTTTTTGAGGGAATAGTCAACAAATTCAAGCACCATAAGAATATCATGTGGGGAATCGAGGAGAGTTGCAATAAACTTCCAAGAAATCGAGCACCCCATTTTAAAAAACTAGGAGAATTGATAGCTTCAACGGATAATTTCAACCATCCCATTGTTCAAAGCTTTGTGATTCCGGAAGACCCTGAAGGTGATTTTCCAGGTGGTGGAGGAACGCCCGATGACTACACTGGTGATCCGAACATCCGAGTTGTTACATGGTTGCACGTTGTTCCCAATGGAGAAGATTTTGAAGCCCAACATCAACAATACCTTCAGTACTACCTCCGGGATTCGAAGAACTTCATAGTAATGAAAAATGAAACATTCCATCATCCTAAGGAGGGATATCAAAGTCGTCGGTACATGTGGTCGAGTGCGATGGCTGGCCTCCAGACTTTGGAGGCTTATCATCACGCAGATGGCTCTTCTGACGCTACACTACGAGAGGATGGACTCATCAATAAATTCATGGAACGGACTGACTTTAATCAATTGATTCCGAGAGATGATCTCGCGGCAGGTTCAACCCAATGGGTGCTGGCCCGCCCAAGCCAATCCTATGTTGCGTACACCTACGTCTATAAGAGTGGAATGGGAGTAAAAGGAATAGCTGCTGGAACCTATGATCTTTTGTGGTTTGACACCATTAGTGGTGACGAAGTCATACAAACGGGGATCAGGGTTGATTGGGGTGATGTAACATGGCGAAAACCTGAAGTGCTGGGAGATGAAATTGCACTCTACATCAAACGTCAAGGTTGATGGGATGAATAAGAAGCACCGCTGATCGATTTAGAAATAAATGACACTTGCTAAGTTGTAGACTATATGCAATTCCGTCTGAGAAGTAATTATGAAAATGGGGAATATAGTAGTTATAGGAAGTAGCAACACAGACATCGTGGTTCAATCCGGCCATTTACCATCACCAGGAGAGACCGTGTTGGGTGGCAAATTTATCATGACCCCGGGAGGGAAGGGAGCGAATCAAGCAGTGGCAGCTGCAAAACTGGACGGGAATGTTACTTTCATCGCTAAAGTCGGTGATGATGTCTTTGGGCAAGAAGCAGTAAAGGGATTTCAGTCATATGGGATCAATACAGAATTTATTGGGATGGAGAAGGACTCACCATCCGGTGTAGCATTAATCATGGTTGATGCAGAAGGAGAAAACTGTATTTCCGTTGCTTCTGGAGCTAATGCAGCTTTAACAAATGCGGATATTGACAAGGCGAGACATATTATCGGAAAGGCTTCATTTGTTCTGATCCAGCTTGAAATTCCCATTGAGGTTGTGTTGTATGCGGTGGATTTGGCTCGAATGGAAGGTATACCGGTTGTCTTGAATCCTGCACCGGCACAATCGTTGACAGATGATATTCTTAGCGCTTTACATATTATTACACCCAATGAATTGGAAGCAGAATTATTAACAGGTGTGAGAGTAGCAAATGAGGCCACCGCAAGGCAGGCTGCTGGAATTTTGAAAGCGAAGGGGGTTGATAATGTTGTTATTACGATGGGCTCTCAGGGAGCTTACATGCTGTCCGATGATGATGACCAGATGATTCCGGGTTATAAAGTCAAGGTGGTCGATACTACGGCGGCAGGAGATACCTTTAATGGCGCATTGGTAGTGGGACTTTCGGAGGGAATGTCCCTGGTGGATGCCATTAGATTTGCCAATAAGGCAGCAGCCTACTCAGTAACTATATTGGGAGCGCAAGCCTCAGCACCATCGAGAAATGATATTAATTAAGAAATAAAATACTCAAAGCTGAAAACATATGTTTATACCTGAAACCTACGGATTGGCAGTGGCCCTTTGCCTAATTACTATGCTGTGTTGGGGTAGCTGGGCCAATACCCAAAAACTTGCATCAAGGTCATGGCCATTCCCATTGTTCTACTGGGACTATTCACTCGGGATTATTCTTTTGACACTCCTTTTTGGATTTACATTGGGAAGTTCGGGCGAAGCAGGTCGCGGTTTTGTTGAAGATCTTATGCAGGGCGATATAAGTTCATTTGCTTCTGCATTTTTCGGAGGTATAGTTTTCAATATTGCAAACCTAATGATTGTTGCTGCCATTGATATTGCAGGCATGGCAGTCGCTTTCCCAATTGGAATTGGTATTGCCCTTGGACTCGGGGTGATTGTGAATTACATAGCCACGCCCGTCGGAGATCCGATGCTACTGTTTGCAGGAGTCGGTATGGTGGCGATAGCTATCATTCTGGATGCTTTTGCCTATCAAAAATTATCAACGGAACAAAAATCAACACCAGTTAAAGGCATTTTACTATCGGTTGTTGGAGGGGTGCTCATGGGTTTTTTCTACCGGTTTGTTGCAGCAGCAGTCTCAACGGATTTCACCACCCCTGAAATAGGCTTATTTACACCCTATAGTGCGGTTTTTGTGTTTTCCATCGGGATATTTATGTCCAATTTTTTGTGGAATAGCTTTTTTATGTACAGGCCGTTCAAGGGCAATGCTGTGACGTATCGGGACTATTTTTTAGATGGAGATTTAAAACTTCATTTGATAGGTCTATTGGGAGGGATCATCTGGTGTGTCGGCATGTCATTCAGTATGATTGCTTCTGAAAAGGCCGGATTTGCCATCTCGTACGGGCTTGGCCAGGGAGCCACTTTAGTGGCAGCGGTTTGGGGTGTCTTTATTTGGAAGGAGTTCAAAAATGCACCAAGGGGCACTAACTTATTAATTGGACTTATGTTCCTGTTCTTTTTCTTTGGTCTTGCTTTAATTATTCTTTCAAGGTTAACCTAAAATTGACATTTACTTTTACCAATGAACTGAAGCCAGTTAAATTTGATTCTATGAACAAGATAATTGTTACCTTTTCCTTAGGCAGTGCATTATTGGTCTCCTGTACAAGCAATCCAACGAAAGATCAGGTTTCTTCATCAAAAGAGGAACAGGTCTCAAGTAGAATTCCAATTCTATTCGATACCGACGCGAATAATGAATTAGACGACCAGCATGCTTTGGCTTACCTTTTGTTCAATGGAGAAACTTTTGATGTGAGAGGGGTTACGGTCAATGCTACATTTAGTGGCGGAGCAATACAGGAGCACTACAATGAGGCTGAGCGTATATTAAAGTTATGCAATTTGGATGGCATAATCCCTCTTTATTCAGGAGCCAATGGCAATTTTGAAGAAATCAGAAACTCACTTGATCAGGATGAATATGACGGCAAGGATGCTGTGGAATTCACCATCCAGGAAGCGAGGAAACCCCGTGACACCAGGTTGGTGCTGATGCCAGTAGGGAAGCTTACCAATATTGCATTGGCATTGGAAAAAGCGCCCGATATCAAATCAAGGGTACGGATCGTATGGCTGGGCTCCAATTACCCCGAACCCGGAGAATACAATCAAGTCAATGATATTCCGGCTTTGAATTATATTCTTGATCAGGTGGTGCAATTTGAAATGGTGATGGTACGGTACGGTAAACCCTCTGGTTCGGATGCAGTGCGTGCAACCCCCACAGAAATTGAAGAGAAAATGCCTGGCGCAGGCCCTATTTCCACACCTGTTGTTGGACGCCATGGGAAAAGCTTCACGAATTTTGGAGATTATTCAGTCGACTTGTTCCGTCACATAGAACTCCACGGAGATCCTCCGTCTCGTGCATTATTTGATATGGTGGCCGTCGCAATTGTTAAAAATCCATCCTGGGGTGAAGCCAATGAAATTCCTGCACCAATTGTTGAGGGTGAAAAATGGAAAGAACGCCCGAAAAATAGCCGTAAGATTGTGATTCTAGAAAATTTTGATCGTGTAGCGATTATTAAGGATTTTTATGACAAAATGAAGAACCCGATAATCGTGGAAATGAAATAAGACATCAGTGGCTTGATTGTAATAGGATCACTTTAAAAGCTCCAGATATTTACTTATTCCTCATACTGTTAAACAAAAAAAAGGCTACCATAAATGGTAGCCCCTAATCCCATAACCGGATTGAACAAAATATGACTATTGGAGGGTGATTATTCCTAAATCAGTTACCTCTCCAATTAATACTGTTACATTTTCCGTATCAACTGTTGCAAAACCACTTTCAGTATTTGGCACAACACTTACTAAATAGGTATCAGGTTCCATTCCTCTGAAAAGGAATTCACCCAACTCATTAGTAAAAGTACTTGTAATAGTGTCGGCACCGATAATGGCGTAAGCAACCGAATTCTCAATTGGGTCTACAATACCCTTAATTGAACCACTGGTCGCTTCAACTACAGTTCTGATAACAGGTTTGAGATTATATTTACCCGAGTTACCGGCCTTAACAACAGATTTTGCAGCATCAAAGTCGAGGAGAATTTTATAGGTAACTCCCTCAACCAATTCCATATTGACATTAAGCTTTAATCCTGATTGAGATCCGCTAGGAATCGTTAAATCCTAAGTTTCGACCACACCAGGTACGTCAGTGGCAATTGTCAAAACGTTGTTATCTCCTAAGATCAGTCTTATTTGACTTACACGTCCAGCCGGGAGTTCCACATCTGCCAATATGGCTTCCAAACCACCTGTTAATGTTAGAATATCGAAAACACCTGTATTAACCTCGGCCAGGCTTTCGAAACCTGCTTCGTCAGTTGCTGCATTTATTTGAACATCTAAGATCTCAATTTCTACTTTTTCAAAATCACCAGCCTCATCAATAAGGGCTACCTGAAGTGTAGCTGTTCCTTTGGGGTCGTCGCTGCAACTATAAAACAATGATGTTGCCATCAAAATGGCTAATGACATAAATAATCTTCCTGTGTTTGTTTTCATTTTTTTGATTTTAAAGCTTAATAGTACTCCGGGAAATACACGGAAATTGTTATTATATTTTTTTAATAATTAATAGTACTTATTTAATAGTACTTATTTAATAGTACTTATTTAATAGTACTTATTATGTAGACGGCTGCCTGGGTTCAATAAGCGCTAAACAGATTGGGAATATTGGGTTAGGAGACCTCAATATCTCTTATAAGCTTAATCCTCATATTCTTGTCGGAGTCAGTCTTTCCGGTTCATTGGGCAGCTGTTCCGAGGGATATTATAACTCAGAGGGACTTTATATCAAATTTGATGACGACGATGACGACGATGATGATCAATTCGAGGACGAATTTGAAGGTGAGTTTGAAGATGGCATCGCTGACTTTGATGATGATGACATCGAAGATGAACACGAGGATGATGGAGAATGTGAAGACGGATTTGGTGTTCAAAATGTCATGGCCACTGTTACCTATAAAGTCTCTGAAAATCTCCCCGTTTTAGTTCAAGTTGCAGGTGGTTATTCAGTGGGAATGGATGCCCCGGCAATTAGTGCTTTTGTAGGGTACAATCAAAAAATATGGTCTAATCTGGGTGTCACAGGAGGAGTACGATACAGCACGGTTTTTAATAAAGTTCCTTTTGATGCAGTCAACTATACACGAAGTGGTTTTAAAGCTGAGTTAGGGATAAGCTGGAATTTCTAAACCTTAGAAGCGGATGATTTCTGAAGCTCGGAATCATCCGCTTTCCCATTCAATTCTTGGAGTTCACTCAGTAGAACTTTGATTTGGCCAGAAACTCGCCATCTTACCTCTCAAAAAAGTAACACTCCTTTCCAACTGATCCATTCCATCCACACCGTCTTCAATGCTTATCCAATTATCAAAACCAACCCTCTTTAATTCAGTGAAAATCGCATCGTAATCATTTAACCCTTTTCCAATTTCACCATGACTTAGCCTTTTAACATATCCTGTTGCACCGCCCTCCTCTTTCCTTAAGTCTTCAATCGTTCCTTCTTTCAGATAACGGTCACTGGCATGCATGGTAAGAACACGGCTCGACACGCGGCTGAGCAGTTCCAGGGGATCCTCCCCAGCTAGAATCGTGTTGCTGGGATCATAATTTACTCCGAAAAAAGGATCATTGATGCGATCTACCAGCTTGCAGAAGACATCGGTCATTTGGGCGAATTCCGGATATTCCCAAAAATCATCTTTATAATGATTTTCCAGTACAAGAGTAATATTTCTTTCCCGGGCATAAGGAAGACAAGTTTCAATACATTCTGCGGCAAAATTTATTCCTTCGAGTATCGAAAGCTCAGGTCGCCGTTGACCAGATAACACCCGACAATATGATCCTCCCAGGGCATAGGTCATGTCAATCCATCTCTTTTGTTTATCAACTTCCTTTTGACGAAATCCAGGATCAGGATGGGTAAAATCCGGTGAACAACATATCATCGGGATTACTTTTCCATGGTCTTCAACCATGCCCCGAAAAAGGCTCCAGTTTCTTTCATCACTCATCTCTATAAAGCCGGCGTACCACTCCAAACCGTCAATATCAAGTGCAACTGCAAGTTCTATCCACTCGGCCACTTTCATAGTTCCGTCTTTGCAGAGCGCTTGCATATAGGCTTTGGGAAAGACGGCTAGCTTTGGCATAATTGAATGGGGCTATTTCTGTACATTAATTGTTGACGTATCTTTTGGTGGATTACGTCCGATAAAAGGATGTTGTTCAAGGTCAACTACTTGTCCGCTTATCGGACCACTCTCATCAGCAAGCCAGTATACAGCTCCTGCAGCAATTTCTGCGGGCAATAAAATACGACCTGACGGGGCATAGGTAGCGGGAATATCTTCATACCACTTTTCTGATAGACCATGATCCTTTTTTCTTTGTTCCTCCCTTTCGGTCAATACCCACCCCGGATTAATTTGATTGACACGCACACCATTTTCCCGGTGTAGTGTATCGCCAAGATTCCGTGTCATGGTCATTAGCGCTCCCTTGGAAACACTATAGGCAAAAAGATTAGGCTCCCCGCTCCACGCATTTACGGAACCGATGTTCAAAACACACCCATGCTCCTTCGTCAAATGTGGTAAAGCAGCCTTTATCAATAGAAATGGCGCCACAGTATTGATGTCGATGACTTTTTGCAGAAACGTTTTGTCGGTTGTATGAATATTGGACGATACGACCATCGCTGCGTTGTTTACGATAGCATCCAGTTTCCCAAATGATTTAACTGCCAGATCAACCAGGCGATTGGGAGCGCCTTCATTGCCGATATCTTCAATGTGAAGGACCGCTTTGTCAGTTCCAAGCTCCTTTAGCACTGATTTACCGAGATCTTCTTCCAAGCCGTGAATTACAACGCGGGCACCTTCGGCCACGCATCTCACAGCAATGGCTTTTCCGATCCCTGTCGTGCTGCCGGTAATAATAATTACATTATCCTGTAGCCGCATCAATCAAATCGGTTTGAGTACACTTTTCACAATTTCCCGGCTGTGCATTTTTTCAAATGCTTCATGCCACGAAGTAATCGGCCAAATTCCGCCTATAATTGGAGCAACATCAAGGGTTCCATCTGCTAAAAGTGCGATCACTTTTTCCCAAACAGGCCAGTTGTGACTAAAACTTCCCTGTAGCCTGACATTTTTCTGAACTAGTTGATCCAGTGAAAATCCAAAGGGTTGAGGACCCCAGCCTACTTTTGTTATCTGTCCATTCGGGCGTACCAGGTCCAATGCTATTTTAAGTGTCTCACTAGCCCCGGAAGCATCAACAATGAAATCTGCTCCTAATCCATCTTTTTTCATGGCCCAATCTGTTGCATCACCGACGATGGTGTCACAGCCATATTTTTTTGCTATTGCGAGTCGCTGATGATCAGATGCAAGTCCAATCACTGCCACTTCGGCTCCGGCTAATTTTGCAACGGCAGCACAAAGAATACCGATTGTTCCCGGTCCAATAACAACTACCTGATCACCGGGTCTGATTTGAGAATTAACAGCCACTGCATTATAAGCAACGCAACATGGTTCTGTCAAACAAGCTTTTTCAAATGGAAGTTGATCGGGAATATGATGAAGGCACCTTGCCGGAACTCTGACAAAACGTGTCATTGCGCCATTAACGCCATAACCAAACCCTTTTCGATCGGAATCCAGATTATAAAGTCCTTTTCTGGTTAAAGGATTATTAGGGTTTATGACCGCAGCTGTCTCACTTACGACACGCTCCCCTAATTTCCAATGGGTGACACGACTACCTAATTCCACAATATGCCCACCAAATTCATGTCCAAGGACAACGGGATAATTAACCGGCCAGCTGTGGTCGGCAGTCCATTGGTGCAAATCACTTCCGCAAACGCCTACATTTACTACCTCCAGTAATACATCTTCCTCGCTGATTGTTGGTTTGGATAATTCCCTGATTTCTACAGATCCTTTTTCAGGTGCGAAATTGATTACTGCTGCAGAATTTGTTGACATGAGTTCATCTGTTATAATAAAGGAAGCATCAATTCAATCGCGTCTGACCGACGTTTACATCACCATAAGCATGGATGGCATCGCATATCATACGAAGAGATGATTCCAGGTCGCCATCTGCCGTTTTAAATGCATCGGCATCAATCGTCAAGGGCGCACCCAATACAACCAGCGGAGCGCCATATTCGGGGCACTGAATGGCTTGTTCCAATGATAGACCACCAACTGCCTGAACAGGAATATTCACGGCATCCACTATTTCCCGCAGCTGATCCAAAGGATTGGGCATACGCTTTCCCTGGGCAGCAATACCTCTCCGTTCATCGTAACCGATGTGATGGATGACATAGTCACAACCTAAATCTTCAAGAAATTTAGACGCTGCAACCATATCTGGAGTACCCAGGTTATCACCCATTACTTTTATACCAAAGTCATGACCTGCTTTAACTACACATTTGATTGTTTCCTCATGAGCCCTGGCCATAACCACAACATGTGTGGCACCAGCTTTAGCCATCATTTCTGCTTCAAGATATCCGCCATCCATTGTCTTGAGATCAGCAACAATAGGGGTATTGGGAAAGGCTTCCCGCAATTTTTTAACACCATGCAAACCTTCAGCAAGAATCAGCGGGGTTCCGGCTTCAAGCCAGTCAACTCCCGCTCGCATGGCCATCGCCGCCGTTTCGAGTGCCTCATCAATATCGATCAGGTCAAGTGAGATTTGAACAATGGGCTTCATGTATTTTTACAATCCGGACTGAGATTTTCCTTTATAAGGGACCTCAAAAGCTTCAATATAACCTCTATCCTGCAGGGTGATGTAGCCTGTTTTCCCGTCTTTTCCACCAAAGGCGATATTGGAAGTCTTTTTGCCTGTAGTTTGTATTTCCCTAATCAATTCTCCCGCAGGCGATACCATTGCGATCACTCCTTTTCCATGTCGTGTAATGTAGAGATTACCTTTTTCGTCACAACGCATGCCATCCATGCCAAAATATTCAAATTTTATGTGGAGCCGCTTATTGCTGATGGCTCCTTCAGGACTTAAATCATAGGCCCAAACATTTCGCTGAACTGATTCAGCTACATACATGATTTTGTCACCCGGAGCCACTTCGATTCCATTGGTGGTGCCCATGCCAGACTCCAGTAAATTTACTGAACCGTCAGTGTCAATTCGCCAGATATTCCCGGTTCCTTCACCCCAGTTGGGGTCACTGGCGAAAAGTGTTCCATTGGAACTAATGGCAAGATCATTCGGTTGGTTCATACCATCCTCATGAGCATAAACCGATACATTCCCATTAGCAGGATCTACTTTCAGCACATTGTGGTTGGTATAATCGGCAACAAACATTTCACCTGCTTTATTGAAGCGAATCCCGTTTCCAAAGCTGCCATTAGGTAATGATTCGACCAGAACAGAAAACTCATTGGTAGACAAATCGAGGCGACAAATATTTCCATTCCTATCGGCATTGACAAAATAGAGTATCCCATCCCATACTGCCGGTCCCTCCAACCCATTGGGCCTATCGGCAACCTTTGCGAGGTCATGGGTTTTCAAATCGAAGCTTTCAGATTCAACTTCTTTCTTTTCGGCTGAGGAACAAGCGCTTAACAGACCAAAGCATCCTGCTACTAGCAAGAAACCATGAAAGGAGATTCTATTCATTGTTGGTTTTATGATCGGAGCAAAAAATCAGCTTGTCAAAATGTCCTTAATTCTACTGGCGACGATGCGTTCCTCACCTGGATTCATCATCCATGTAGTTATATCCAGGGTTTCTTTACCTCCCATGGCTTCAATTGATGGGTGACCGGATCGTAAGGCTTCCCTAACTTCAGGAGGGGTAATCTTTATTTTATTCTGATCCCAACTGATGTGCAAGGATGGTACGTGATTCGCAATTTCAGGAACGTGTTTTTCTATTGTTACCCCATCAACGGATGCTGCAGTATCTCCTATCAATTTTATTTGACTTTCCCATAATGCCCAGTCAGCTTTATGGTCTCTTCCGATGTAGTTTTCTACCGCAATCATCATGGCAAGGACTTCTTCCTTATTAACTTTCATGCCCCTACCGACGGTATCTCCTCGTGGAGGTGCACTCAATCTGGCAGCTGCAACGAGATCTTTTCGGCCCAGTAACAGGCCACAGCTTTGTGGGCCACGGAGTCCTTTGCCTCCTGAGAAACAGACGAGGTCAAATCCCATGTCGGTGTATTTCCATAAGTTCTCAACTGGTGGTACGTCAGCAGCACAATCATTCATTGTTGGAATCTCATATTTTTTACCAATCTCAAGAAACTCTTCGTACTTAATTTGACCTTCCGGGTTATGATAATTCAGGAACCACAACATGCCGGTTTTCTTGTTTATCGCTTTTTCCATTCCCTTTCTGGTTTCCACGTAGATAACCTTGGCCCCTGCATTTTGGAGTGCATGAGCATAACCGACGGCATGCGCTTTTTGCATGATCACCTCATTTTTCATATCGGACATATCAAATGGTATTCTGGCGGCTTTTTCCTGATCAAGGCCTGACATCACACCTGCAGTGCCAAGGGTAATGGCAGAAAAGGCACCTGCAGTAACAGTGGCGGCTTCACACCCGATCATTTGTGCCAGGCGTTCCCCAACTTTATCCTGAATTTCATCCAGTGCTACATACTGGTTGGTGGCGTATCTGTAGGCATCAATTGCTTCCTCCCTCATCAGACACCCCGTTAAGAAGGTGTAAGTACCGGCTGCGTTGATGTAAGTCCTTAGTCCAAGTTCTTTGTAGTAATCCCGTCTTGCCTCAGGTATAGATTCCCTGGTCAGGTTCCCGGCTAATGCTTCAGTCCCAATCATCCCACCTACCAAAGGCAAGGCTGAAAGTCGTTTAATTAAATTTCGTCTTTTCATATCGATGGTGTTAAATTTCACTTTGATGAGTAACTAATATCATTCCTAAGTTAACAGTTGTTTTTTAAATATCATGGTTTCCATAATGGGCGGGAGATTCCGTTGAGGTCCCAAACCACGTTACCTTCTCTAATCGTCAATTCTGCTACAATTTTCTTATCCCCATTTATTTTCCAACCCCTGGTATCCACGAATCCGAATTGACCCCGTTCTACCCGAAGGACAGCCACGTCGGCCACTGCTCCAACTCTCAGATGTCCTAATTCTGTTTTTTTGATTACCTGGGCCGAGGACCATGTGGAAGCCGTAACTACCTCCTGTATAGTGAGTCCGATATTCAATAATTTAGACATCACATTTGCATGGTCCCTCATGGCACCATTCATGCTGCCGGTATGCAAATCGGTGCTTATCGTATTGGGCTTCAAACCCTGTTTGATTGCCGGTATTGCCTGTTCAAATACAAAGCTTCCACCTCCATGACCAACATCAAATACGATTCCTCTTTCCTGTGCTTTTAAAACAAAAGGCCGCAATTTACCAGCATCATCAACGATAGCCTCCCGGCCATCAACGTGGGCATACGCGTGAGTCAAAATATCTCCTGGCCTGAGTTTTTCAATTAACAAAGTTTCGATGGAGAGTGGGGGATTATTTCCTCCAAAATCAACCATCACCGGGATATCAGCCAATCTTCCTGCCTCTACTGCAGTTTCTGTAGGTTTCCACTCAGGCCCGCTATAGTGGGCAAGTTTTACACCTACTATGTATTCGGGATATTGGCTGGCAACCTGAGCAGTCAGCTTGGCATCCATGTCATTCATATCCTGCTCTATGGCGCCACCTTTCATGCCAGATCCGACAATGTTAAGAAAGGACAAGACCCTTGTTTTGGAAATATCGATGGTTTGTGATTTGAAAGTTTCGAAATTTCTCCATCCTGCACCGCCAACGTCCACTATCGTAGTGACTCCGGCTTTAAAGGAAAAACCATCAGGTGGAAGTGCTACCGGACCATTACTTAAATAGGAACCTTCTGTCCCGAAAAAATTATGAGAATGGATGTCAATGAGCCCTGGCACAACATACATGCCGGAAGCGTCGACCACAATTTTTGCATTATTGGTGGAGATATTTGCAGCAACCTGCAAAACCTTGCCATCTGCAATAGCAACATCCAGTACAGAATTGATATTATTCCTGGGATCGATCACATGACCGCCTTTCAGAAGGAGGTCTATTTGTTGAGCGCTTAGGCTCGAGATAATTAATGTTGCTAAAATTGTAATTAAGTACTTCATGAAAAGATTTAATTTAGACTAATGTATTTTGCGAGGAATCAACCGATTCACTGGTTTAGAAACGGAATTTATGAAATGATCTGGTGATTCGTTAAGACTTAACCACTTTTTAGCAATGAGTTCAGAAAAAATATCCCGCAGGGAATTTGTAAACACCAGTGCCACCATGGCTTTTGGACTGGCGACCGTCCCAATTTCCAGTGAAAATTTATTTAATAAAAAAAGTTTACCGATGATAAAAATAGCCAAAGTAGATTCCAACTTTGAACGTGAACCACTCAGCCGGCCCTTTGGTTTTAAAGGAGGATCAATTACCAATGTATGGCATACAATGGCTTACCTGGAGAGTGATTCTGGTATCAGCAAAATCGGGTTGGGTACGCAAGGCGTGCTGTGGTCCGATTCCTCAGTCGCTTCCCGGCATAGCGAAAATGGTGGTAATGCACTGATGTACGCCATGAGTGAGCGAGCTCTCCAAATGATCAAGGGCATCTCTTTTAATAATCCCATCGATTTACTGGATCAGTTGCTACCGGAAGTGCTGGCATATGGTCAGAAGATCACCGGCACTCCCCAATTGCGAAAAACTTTTGCGCTAAATTCAATGGTTGGTGTGGACAATGCTTTATGGCTACTTTATGCTGCCGAGAATGGCATCACGAATTTTGATGATATGGTTCCTATGGCATACCGACCCGGTTTATCCGCCCGGCATGATAAGGTAGCCAGCATTCCCGCCCTGGGTTATGGAACGGCTATCGAAGAGATCAAAGACCTTGCTGATGAAGGATACTTCATTTTGAAGATTAAGATCGGAGCCCCCGGGACACAGAAAGAAATGCTGGAGAAGGATAAAGCTTTCTTGAATAACATCCATAAGACAATAGGTAAATACGAGACAATCCATTCTTCTGATGGCAAGATTCCATATTATTTCGATGCCAATGGCCGCTATGAAAAAAAAGAAACCTTTATGCGCTTTCTGGACTACGCCGAGAAGATTGGTGCCCTGGATCAGATCGCTGTTCTTGAAGAGCCATTTGATGAAAAAAATGAAAGCTCAGTGAATGATATTACTGCCAGAGGGCCATTCGTTGCCGCTGATGAAAGCGCTCACACGGATATTGAAGCCCTTACACGTATTCAGCAGGGTTATAACTGCATAGCGGTTAAAGCGATCGCCAAAACCCTGAGCATGACCATGAAGATTGCCCAGGTGGCCTACGAAAATAATGTTCCCTGCTTCTGCGCCGACCTGACAGTGAATCCCATCCTTGTAGAATGGAATAAATGCGTTGCCGCCCGTCTTCCTGCTTTTCCTAACATGAACTTTGGATTACAGGAGACCAATGGTTGGCAAAATTATCGAAATTGGGAAACCATGATGTCTTACAACCCATCACGTGACGCGTCATGGACCAAGACAAAGAATGGTGTTTATCCAACCGGGAAGGACTTCTTTGAACAGAGCGGGGGGATTTTTAGGCCATCAGAACATTATGTAGCCATGTTTAAGCAAGGGAAAAGTTAATCTAAGCAAGGTATTCCTTCTGCAGATCCCGGTCCTCTTGGGGGTCTTATTCGGTATTGATTTGTTTGGGCAACCAGGTCGAAATTCTCATACTGATAGTTTGGCGTATAGAGGACGGTATCCCAATAGATGGTTTGTGGATCAGTAGCCCGAATGTCTCCGGAGGCTTCCATCCATTGTTGCAACCTGGTTTGAAGACTAACCAATGTTTCTGCATATGCCGGATTATTGGCCAGGTTATGCAGCTGGAAGGGGTCTTCCTTTACGGCATAAAGTTCTTCGGCGGGACGCTTGGCAAAGGTGAGCTGGAAATAGTCCGGGGTATTGGCCGCTGCCTTATTTTCCATGCCCATCACTAGAAACTTGCTGATGGAATTATCCACATCACCCCATTGTCCGACGGATTGATGAACATCGGGATCACCGGCAGGCCAGCGATCGGTCATAAGGTTGCGGATGTATAGGAAGTTATTGTCTCTCACCCCTCGCATGGGATAGCTCAAATCTCCTTTTCGCGCATTGGCATGGCGCTCCCTTTCGATAAAGACCTGTTTACGGTCTGTTGTAAACTCATTTAGAGCCAATGAATAGAACGGAGGCGCTCAAGATGGAGGAAAAATTAGCTTTGGAATTGCGCCGACAACGGTATGCGGTTTGGTTTAATTGAACGTTAACCCATACTGGCTATTAACAGGTTCAGTTTGGGAAGTCGTCTTTGAGTTTCCGAACTTTGGACATCATAACCTTTGACGAATAAATCAGCTTACCACGATGAAACGATTTTTATTTCTCCCGTCAGTCATTTTCTTGATCTCATGCGCCCCTGATCAAATCTATTATGTTGATAGTGTCAATTGTAACGATACCAACTCCGGGCATCGGCCGCAGGAAGCCTGGGCTTCGCTGGATAAAATTAATGCCACAACGTTCAAACCAGGTGATCAAATTTTATTCAAAGCTGGGACATCTTACCAAGGGCAATTGGAATTACTGGGGAGTGGTAATGCCGAGGCTCCTATCATCGTCGACAAATATGGAACAGGCTCGAAACCCGCTATTCATGGCAATGGCGAAAAACTGCATACCGTAATGCTGCGAAATATTGAGTATTGGGAAATCAGAAACCCTTGAAATTACCAATACGGGCAAAGAGCGTGAGGCTGGAAGACGGGGAGTAACGATCTTGGCCGAGGACTTTGGCGATTGTCACCACATAGTATTAGATAGTTTGGAAATCCACCATGTGAATGGAAGCCTGGTAAAGAGTGACGGGGGAGGAAGTGCCATTATTTGGCAAAATAGAGGAGATAGTATCAAGACCAGGTTTGTTGACCTGATCATTCAGAACTGTTACCTGCACCACTGTGGAAGGAATGGAATCAATTCCATGGGTTATACCCGAAGGGATAACTGGCATCCGAGCATTGGAGTGGTAGTACGCGGTAATTTATTGGAGCAGATTCTGGGAGACGGAATTGTTCCCATTGGTTGCGAAGGTGCCCTAATCGAACACAACATCATGCGTGATTGCCCCGATATATTAGCACATGCCGAAGCTGCTGCAGGCATCTGGCCATGGAGCTCCGACAATACAGTCATTCAGTTTAACGAAGTCAGTGACCATCGGGCCAAATGGGATGGACAGGGCTTTGATTCCGATTTCAATTGCCAGGGAACAGTTATCCAATACAATTATAGCCATGACAATTACGGAGGGTTTTTATTGGTTTGCAATAATGGAAACACTTACGGTACCAATGGCAACATTGGAACTGACATTACAATTATCAGGTATAATGTGAGTATCAACGATGGTATCCGTCCGTACCCTACGGAACGAGAATCGTGGTTTTCGCCGAATATGCACATATCTGGCCCAGTCACTCACACAAAAATTTATAACAACCTGATTGTTATTCCTGAGAAAGAAAATGATCATATTGCCAGGACCATCATACAGATGGATAATTGGGGAGGCCCATGGCCTGTTGATACCTGGTTTGCCAACAATGTTTTTTATGTAGCAGGAAACTCAAATTTCGCCTGGGGAAATGATAGTCTTACAACATTTACCAACAACGCTTATTTTGGAGAAATTAACCAAATGCCCGATGATCCATTGGCGGTGTTTGAAAATCCTGAGTTTGTCAATGATCTGGGTCGCGGAGCAGGATTTGACGTGCTAAAGAACTTTATGTTGAAGGAAAACTCCCCCCTGATTGGAAAAGGGACCAGTGTTGGTTTACCTGAGCTCAACAATATTTTCGGAGATGTTATTGAACAAGGTTTAGCACCAAACATCGGGGTTGACTGAGTTTTTTCTATACACAGCTCCAAATTTATAGTACTTCTGAACTCAGGACATTCCTATAAGTCATCATTATCTGCTTGACACATCAGTTTTTACAACTATCTTCAATGCCAATGCAATCAGTGCGCACGTTTCTCACGCTCATCACAATAGCTTTGACTACGGTCCTATGGGAGAGCTGTGCACCTGTGTTTTCAGAAATGCAGAGTGCCAGGATGTTGGACAAAGGTCAGATGGAAGCTACCGGTCTATACTCCAATGTGGCTTTTGGAGATGATGGCGAAACCGATCATATACAAAACGAAATCGGATTGAGGGTGAATTACGGATTTTCAAGCAAGCTGAACATGAGATTCGCTTACGAAAATATTTTTGAAGATGGGCAAAGCGCTCATGTGCTGGGTATTGGACCGAAATCCCCGATCATCGACGACCGGATTGCTGCTTACATACCCATTGGGACCGCATTTGGAAGTGGGGTTTCAACATCGGATTCATGGCAGATCCACCCGACACTACTATTCACAATACCATTGGGTGAAAACATGTAAATCAATCCCTCCACTAAGTGGTTGAGGCCATTTGATGCTGACCAGGAAGGGTTGATGGCTTTTAATTTCGGAGCGGCATTTAGTTCCAATATCAACCTCTGGGCTGTCAGACCCGAGATAGGATTACTCTACAATCCCGGGGAAAGCGGTCACTTCACCCACTATAGTATTGGGTTTTCATTCAACCCATTCTATGAAGATGATTGCTGTCCACAAAAGTTGCGAAGGAATCAGTAAAACAGCCGAACCGACCATTAGAATTCATAACTCGCTCATTTTAATTATATTCGGTGCAGAAAGTTTTTTAAACCGAAAACCAATTAAATCATGAACCGACGTAATATCCTCCAAACCCTGGGATTAGGCACGCTTGGATTGCCATTTATGGCAGGAGAAGCGGGCGCTAAGGAAATGCCAACTTTTACACCACCAAGAAATTTTTCCGATGATGATGTTAAAATAACCAAGGTAAAGGCTGTTGCCACCAGCCCTCACGGCATCGAACTCATAATGGTCAAGATAGAAACTAACCAACCGGGACTTTACGGTTATGGTTGTGCAACATTCCGGCAACGAGCACATGCAGTTATTGTAGCCATCGATGAGTACCTGGATGATTTTTGTCGGGGAAAGAGTGTCAATAATATTGAAGATATCTGGCAAACCGCCTATGTGAGTTCTTATTGGCGCAATGGCCCTGTATTGAACAATGCACTTAGCGGGCTTGACCAGGCACTTTGGGACATTAAAGGAAAGATGGCAGGCATGCCAGTCTATGAATTGCTGGGTGGCAAGTGCCGCTTCGCAGTTGACACGTATACCCATGCCAGTGGTCCAACTCCGGAAGCCGTTTTGGAGAGCGCACAAGGTTTCAGGGAGAGAGGCTGGAGGCACATCAGGATTCAATTGGGTGGCTATGGATCCACACATCTAACCCAGGATCCGGATTATAAAAAAGCTGGCTTCGGAATGCCTGATGATAATACAGTTAGTGCTATGACCTATATGAAAGGCGTCCTGGACATATTTGAACTCGTGCGTAAAGAAATGGGAGCCGATGTTCAGTTGCTTCATGATGTACATGAGCGTTTGCAACCAATGGATGTCATCAACATGATAAAAGAATTGGAGCAATACCGACCTTTCTTCATTGAAGATCCGTTTTCGCCTGAGAATATGAATTGGTTCAAATACCTCCGGCAGCAAACCAGTTGTCCGATTGCTATGGGTGAACTTTTTAATAACTCCAATGAATGGCTCAATCCCATGGCTGAAAGGTTGTTTGACTTTATCAGGATACACATCAGCCAAATTGGTGGCATTACTCCAGCCATGAAAGTAGCAAGGTTGGGTGAGTGGTTTAATGTGAGGACTGCCTGGCATGGCCCTGGTGATGTTTCACCGGTAGGGCATGCAGCCAATGCACACATTGATTTGGCTATTTGGAATTTCGGCATTCAGGAGGCAGTTAATTTTTCTCCATTGATGTATGATATTTTCCCTGGAGCACCGACAATGGACAAAGGATATATGATGATCAATGAAGCTCCCGGTTTGGGTGTGGATATGGACGAGGCACTGGCGAAGAAGTATCCATTGCCCAAGTTCAATTATAATTGGACGCAATTGAGGAACAATGACGGAACTCCGGTAAGGCCTTAGGGCATACCATTGCAGTAAAGTTTCTTCGCTTTCAAATTTTTATAACCTTGCTTTGATGCAATCAGAATCCCTATGACCATGAACCAGGTAAAAAGAAGAAAATTCCTAAAGCTGGCCACTTTGCCTGCACTGGCTCCAATTGCTTTTGGTCAAAAACTTATAAATAATACTACACCGATCGGTTGTTCTAATTTAAAACTGAGCCTTAATGCCTTTTCATTCAACGGGCCGTTGAGTAAGGGTGAAATGACCGTTGAACAGATGATTGATTTTTGTGCTGAAGCTGGTTTTGCTGCCGTTGATATCACTGCCTATTATTTTCCGCATTATCCTTTGGTGCCTGGTGATGATTACCTCTATCACATCAAACAATATGCTTTCCTGAAGGGGATTGATATAAGCGGGACTGGGGTCAGAAATGATTTTACAGATCCCGATGCTGCTAAGCGAAAAGGACATGTTCAATTGGTTAAAAACTGGGTGCTGGCCGCCGCAAAATTGGGAGCACCAGTGGTGAGAGTTTTCAGTGGAAACATGGAACCTGACGGATATTCAAGAGATCAGGTAGCCGAATGGATGGTCAAGGATCTCAAGGAATGTGTTGAGTTTGGTAAGAAAAACGGTGTCGTAGTTGCAGTTCAAAATCACTACGATTTCATTAGAACGCCGGAACAGGCGGAGAAGCTTATTAAAATGGTTGACTCTGAATGGTTTGGTTTAATATTGGATACCGGAGGTTATCGTTTTGGCGATCCATATGCTGAGATAGCCAAATCCATTCCTTACACAGTTAACTGGCAGATCAAGGAAAAGATATTTGTAAATAACGAAGAAGTTGATGTGGACATGCCCAGACTAATCAAGGTGATTAAGAATGGATGTTACAATGGCTATGTGCCCATTGAAACCCTCGGTGCGGGAGATCCGAAGAAGAAGGTTTTAGCACTGCTTGATCTTTTGAAAAAGGCAATAGCTGATACCTAAACAGCGCCCGGGATAATTAGATGCCCTTTAAAACGATAAAATACCAATCTTCGGATTTGAAATAATAGTTATATCTTTTAATTTCTTTAAGATTGGATTGTGCCAGTAACTGGTCTTCCATAAAAAATTCGTCTGCTCGGGTAAACCAGCTGTCCCATATGATTATATCTCCATCTCTCGCTTGAGAAACTGTTCCGTTATTCAATTTAAGATTAAAGTTCTGATCAAACATGTCCCGATCCAGGTGGAGATAGATTGACGGATAATTGCAAAAAAGCCTGGTGGTGTCAGTAAGCAAACCGTTTTCCTTTATAAAATCGGCTGCCTGGTGAGCTACCTTTTGCTCATCCCTAAAGAATATATATTCCTTCCAACTTATACTACCAGGCAGTGTCGAAAATGGGAATAGTATGGCGAGAATTAGAAAAACTTTGCTAATAGCCAGACCAAGTATTCGCCAGCCTTTTATTTCAAGCCAGTTGAAGCCAATTATCGCTATGATGGCAGTCAAAGAAGTAGTGGCAATCATAACCCTTTTTTGACCCATGGATTTGAATATACCGAAATAATGAAATGCGCCGTGGGCAATGAAATAAACCAGGAACGAGGCAATGATTAACAGAATAATTTCACCATGCACGAAACTCTTATGATCCCTGATAAAAATGAAGAGACCAATGAATACTAGAGAATATATGATTGGACCGAGGATATGGTATTCAATTACGAAGAAATAAAGGAAACTACCTGCACCGTACATTATCTCTAATGTGGCGTTTGGATTTTGAGTAAATACCCAGAAAAGATCATTATGAAGTGAGGCTCCAGCTACTGAGTACACTATATGCCCAATTGTAAGAAGAAACACGTGAAGGTAATTTTTTCGGAGAATCAAAAAGAGGCCAAAAACGCCGATGATAAGAACTCCCTCAGGTCTAACAAATGGCAAGAACGAGACGATGAGTAGCGACAATGACAAGCGCTTGATAGTTATCAAATAGATTGACAGGATGAGAAGTGTATTGAATGTATATTCGGTTAGCCCTGAGAATACAAGTAAAATGCTTAATGGGGATATTAGACAGAATAATGTGGCAAGCGGTGCATTGTTTAGACGGAGTTCTTTGGAGAGTTTGTAAACGAGCACGCTGCTCGCAAGGAACATGCTGATATTAAAAATTTTTATTCCGATAAAATCGAATTGTGCGAAGGGTGCAGCAAGTAGCATGAAGATAGGCTTGGCCCAATGATGTAGGAAGAACTCAGGGTACTTAAATGCATATTTAGCATACAGGTAATGTGTTATGCTATCTCCTGTATCACCGGTTCCATCAAAAATCCAAAGAATAGCGGTACAAAAGATCACATATCCAGCGATGATGGTTCGGATATTCAAGAAACCGTATACCCCCGAAATTTTAATGTCAGGCACGATGCTGCTATTTTTTTCCATAACCTTTTATCTAAAGGAGCTGAGCAGTCAAGGTTCGTGGCCTCTTGAACCTACAAATAAAGTATTGAACAGGAAATTGAGTTGCAAATATCTTCAACCTTATTGACGGATAAAGTTTCCAGGCACATACCCGATCCTGTGAGAGACCACCATAATTTCCTTTCCGGAAACTAATTCAATTGGTTGAGTGTAAACTTCCCATGAATTACCAGGCTCCTCTCCTGTATCCAGCCATTGATATCCAATGGAGGCGCCGTCGGTTTCGCATGATATAGCGATTTTATTGTTATTCACGACAAGAACTGGATCAGCTGTTTTCGGCTGGGTTCCATCAGGCCACAGGTCCGCAAAAAGCTCCTGCTCCGGTTTTAGACCCGTGTCATTTATGGAGGTCACCCAGGCTTCATTCGCCTGCCTTAGCTCCGCGAGTTTATCAGCATATTGAGGATCACCTGCCAGGTTAATCAGGTTATGAGGATCTTCCTGGCAATCAAAAAGTTCTTCGTCGGGTTTCGTGTCCCTGAACCATTGAGCCTGTAGCTCGGTGAGTTTACCGTTATCCCGAAGGCGATAAAGTTCCTGCATGATAGGCATCTGATCACGGTATGGGATGTGTAAAAACATGGACTTTTCAGGTTGATAATATTTGATGTAGCGGAAACGATTGTCCCGAACGGTTCGATTACGGTCAGTATTTTCATCAAATCGGTCACCAGCTGCATAAACATATTTGGTTTCGGAATCCCTTATGTTTTCACCCAGAAAAGCGGATCCATCCATATTCTTTGGAGGTTTTAATCCGGCCAGGGAAAGCACAGTAGGAGCGAGGTCTACGAAGTTGATCATTCGGTCATCTCTTCGGCCGGCAAAAAGTTGATTGGGAAATCGAACGATCATGGGCACTTTAATGCCTGATTCATACATTAGTCTTTTATGCCTTGGTAGTGGCCCTCCGTGATCGGTATACCACATAACGATGGTGCTATCGAGCAGCCCATCTTCTTCCAACTGGTCAAGAATTTTTCCTACCTGATAGTCCATTTCCACAACATTGGAGTACATGCGCCTAACATCTTTTATGCCGATATCCGTGTTGGGCAGATAGGGAGGAACTGGCACTTCCAGGTTTTCATCAACCCAAAGTGAATCTTCAGCCTTCACCCATATTCTTGATTCATGAGTGACTTCGAAATTGAAGATTGAAAAGAAGGGCTTTCCCTTGGGTCGGTTTCGCCAATGTGCCTGGCGGCCATTCTGGTCCCAGGCTGTTAATGCCCTGATAAACTGATAATCTTGTTTCGCATTGTTGGTGGTATAATAGCCATTCATACGAAGTATTTCTGAAAACATTTTGGCATCCGCAGGGGGGATAGCTTCGTAAGGTTTTAAGCCTTCGGGCAATCGCAGCGCATAGGCTTTGAGTGCTTCTTCTGATGGCGTCCCGCCCGCCCACGGGCCCGTTCTCATATGGGAGGCGGCAATGTGGTTGGGATACATTCCCATAATGATTGAAGCCCTTGCCGGGGCACAAACCGGCGCTGAAGCATAGAAATTATCATAGCAAACCCCCTCGGCGGCTAATCTGTCCAGGGTAGGTGTGACCACAGTTGAATCTCCAAACGAGGGAATGTAAGGACTTAAATCTTCAGCCACGACCCAGAGAATATTGGGTTTGAAGTTAAGTTGAGGATTGATGGGTTCCGGTGCAACATTTACTTTTTCCTGTTGGCTACATCCGATTAAAAATGTGACCAACATAAATACGATGAATTTTATAAGCTTCATAGAAAGTGGTTACTTAAAATAATTATAACTTAAATTCGATTGATAAAATTGATAATAATCATTTTCATCTACAACCCTAAAGATCTGATGCGCATAAGCCATCAATTTGCGGCAATAAATTGAAGAAATGGAATACTTACGGGGATTAATTGGGTTGGCAGTTCTTCTTGGTTTTGCCTATATCCTCTCCGGCAATAAAAAAGCAATCGATTGGAGATTGGTGGGTATTGGCATCGTATTGCAAATCATTTTTGGGCTGCTAATTACAAAAGTTGGTTTTGTAGCTGATGGGTTTGATTGGGTAAGTGATAAGTTTGTTAAGCTAATGAGCTTTTCTCATGAGGGCGCTACATTCTTATTTGGCGACCTCACTGATGTAAGTAAATCAGGTTACATTTTTGCTTTTCATGTTTTACCAACGGTTATTTTCTTTTCTGCCGTTTCCTCGGGATTATATTATCTGGGAGTGCTTCAAAAAATTGTTTATGGCATAGCCTGGGTAATGTCACGCACGATGCGATTATCAGGTGCTGAAAGCCTTTCAGCGGCGGGTAACATATTTCTGGGACAAACCGAAGCGCCATTATTGGCCCGGCCATTTGTGAAGAATATGACCGAATCAGAGTTAATGTGCCTGATGACTGGCGGTATGGCTACTATTGCAGGAGGCGTACTGGCCGGATATGTTGCTTTTTTAGGTGGTGATGATCCTGTGGAACGTTCGAAATATGCTTCCTACTTATTAAGTGCTTCTTTTATGAATGCACCGGCAGCTATTGTATTGTCAAAAATACTTATTCCTGAAACCAGGCATGATGAAATTGATGCTAACCTAAAAGTAAGCTATGAGAGCCAGTTTGTAAATCTCATTGATGCCCTGGCCACAGGGGCAGCTGATGGTTTAAAGCTTGCAATGAATATTGGAGGAATGTTACTTGCTTTTATTGCCATTATTTTCGTGGTAAATTGGATACTTGTGGATATGGTTGGAGCAGTAACCGGTTTGAATGGCTTAGTAGTAAGTAGTACCAACGGTACATTCCAGGGGTTTTCAATGGAGTACATTTTAGGACAATTATTTCGCCCTTTTGCTTACGCTATGGGGGTGGATTGGTCTGAAACTTTGAAGGTAGGAAGTTTGCTTGGCCAGAAAATGGTTATTAATGAGTTTGTGGCCTATCTAGACCTGGCTGAATTAAAAGCAGCTGGACAACTCAGTGAAAAGGCTATTGTCATTTCCACCTATGCCCTGTGTGGTTTTGCTAATTTAGGTTCCATTGCGGTCCAGGTAGGTGGTATTGGCGGTATGGCGCCTAGCCGTCAGGGAGACTTGTCAAAACTGGGCATGCGAGCTCTTGTTGCAGCAACATTGGCTACTATGATGACCGCTACAATTGCCGGTGTTCTGTTAACATAATTAATAGATTAGCAGAAGATGACCGCCGCGAATTAAATGATGTTGTCAAAAAAGAAGCTCAGATAATCCCCTAAATTCACAATTATCTAAACCAATTATCATGTCAAAAAATCTAATCCTTTTATTAAGTATCTCGATCCTATTTGCCTGTTCTAATAATGAATGGCAGGGAGAAACAGAGATCACCAAATGGCGAGACGGTAAGAAAACCGCGATCTCATTTACCTACGATGATGGTACGATCAATCAATTTACCACAGCAATTCCAATCATGGACAGCCTGGGAATACCCGCGACTTTTTTCATCATTACTGGAAAACTAAGGCACACAGGTCCGGGTAAATTCATTGGCAGGCCTGTTGAGGACATTATTAAAGAAACAGCGTCTATACCTACCGATGCCAGTAACTTATTTGAGCGAGCTTCAGCCATTGGTTACTCGGGTTACCAGGGAGCGATGTCTTTTCACACCGATGCCGGTGGATTGATTGACGAGTCTGAGGATATTGAGTCTGCAATTAAAATGATTGATGAGGGGTACAGGAAAATAAGAGCTGGTGAATTGAAGATGCGGGAGGATACGACACGCCGTTACAGTAGGACGGATACAGTAACCTGGGAGGATTTCAGGAGATTTGCTGCCAATGGACATGAGTTTGGAAGCCATACCGTCACTCATCCCCGGTTGGCAATCCTGGATGAAACGAACATCCTGTATGAGCTTCAAAGAAGCAAAGAGGATATTGCCCGGTTCTTGGGTGAGGAACATACCTTTTCGGCTGAATGTCCCTACGGAACCGAAAACGAGCGTGTCATGGAGTATGCCTATAATATCTACCCGGCTTTACGAAATCGGATGCCTGAGTCATACCTTGAAGAATTGAATCGCTCCAGTAAATTGAATCCACTGGATTCGGAGAAGGAGTATATACAATGGCAAAGGGGACCCTTAACGAATATTACCATGGAAACGATGAAAGGCTGGGTTGATACATGCCTTGAAACCGATAACCTCTGGTTGGTCCTCGTATTCCACGGAGTGGATGGCATTGGTTGGGAAGCAAGAACGGGTGCCGAATTGAAGGAGTACTTTGGTTTTATCAAATCAAAAGAGGATCAGGCGTGGGTAGCAACTTTTGGTGATGTGACAAAATACATGCGTGAGCGCCAAAATGCGACGGTAAACGCCAAATGGGAAAATAATCAACTAAAAGTATCAGTAACTCATAGCCTTGACGCTGGTATGTATAACCAACCATTGACCCTGAAATCTTATGTTCCCGATGACTGGAATGAAATACAACTGAAAACTGATCAATCAGAAATTCCAATAGTACCAATGAATGATGAAAAGGGCACATATGTACTATACAATGCCATTCCGGGATTGAACTATGACCTTTTAAAGTTAGACTAATTACCTGGGGATGAGATTTGTTAACCTTGTTTTCTTCCTTATTTCCTTTGGAATTTGTGTTAGCTGCGGATTATCTTCAATAGAATCAGACCGCCCCAATATTGTCGTGATTCTCGTTGATGATTATGGTTATGGTGACATCAGTTTCGAAGGAAATACCCAGATTCAGACACCCAACATTGATCGCATAGCAAAGGAAGGCGTGAGACTCACGAATTTCTATCAGAGTTCTGGAGCAAATAAAGAGGATCTAATCCTACAAAATATAGGATTTGAGCTTGCAAATTCGTCGAAAACCGCTATTGAGAAAGTTGAAATGAATCAGGCTGTCATCGATTTCCAGACACAGGAAGGCATGCCTGGCAAAACTGTTAATGTTAAGGGAGGTAAGGAGATCACAATTCGTCCTTTTCTTGATAACCCCGAAATGCTCAAGAGTATCACAGTGTTTATGGATTTTGAATCCAATGAAATATCGGAAGACCTTCATGATTTTACCATTATTACACCGGAATCCGGGAGACATTCATTGAATGTTGAATTCGAACATCTGAGTGGTATTAGGAATTCAGCGAGGATTGATTTGATCATTGAGAATTAGAAGCCTTCATTTCTCGAGTTTGATGAATATCATCTAAGATTTTTAAGTTAAACTGAAGCAAGAGCTGTGAAAGATAACTTCTCAACGGGATCTGATAACTATGCAAGATATAGACCTACGTATCCCGATGACTTTTTTGATTATTTAAATAGAATCAAAACCGGGAGCCAGAATGCCTGGGACTGTGGAACCGGAAACGGACAGGTTGCGGGAAAATTGGCGGCCGTGTATGACAATGTTTTTGCCACTGATATCAGTCAATCACAACTGGACAATGCTGTAATAGTGGATAACGTTCACTATTCACTACAACCGGCAGAAAAAACCGACTTTCCTGATAATTTTTTTGATCTGATTATCGTTTCTCAAGCTGTTCATTGGTTTGATTTTGTGAAATTTTATGCTGAAGTTAATAGGACTGCAAAAAACAATGCGCTCCTGGTGATTGTCGGTTATGCCCGAGATACAATCGCACCGGAGCTTGACAGCATAGTAGACAAGTTATATTATAATATAGTTGGTAAATACTGGGACAAAGAGAGAAAGTACATTGAAGAGGGTTATCGAACCATACCCTTTCCTTTTGAAGAAATGGAGAGCCCTGATTTCAAAATCTCCTATGACTGGACATTGGAACATTTTATTGGATATTTGGAAACCTGGTCAGCCGTAAAGCACTTTATAAAAGAAAAAGGGTTTAATCCTTTGGACTTAATAAGGGAGGAGCTTAAAGATGGCTGGGGACAAACAGAAAAGAGAGTGGTTGAATTTCCATTATTGTTGAGAATTGGAAAGATAAAAAATGTTTCCTGAGTGTCGGGAGGAAACTCCCGACATCCTATACATAAATAAAAGAAGCTTTCTGAGGATTGGGAGGGAACTCCCGACATCCATAATATGTTCCAAGCGTAGATTTTATACTCCAATCACACGATCCCTGGCGATCACCTTCCATTTATCTGTCACCTTTCCATTCACAGGGATGTCGGGTATTGCTAACCGACAATTTCGCGAGTGTCAAGAGGAAACTCCCGACAGCCTATAACAATTTAAAGAGTCGTGAGGGAACTCCTGATGGCCATAATATGATCGCATACTATATGCTATACACCTCGATCACCCTATCCCTGGCGATCACCTTCCATTTATCTGTCACCTTTCCATTCACAGGGATGTCGGGTATTGCTACCCGACAATTTCGCGAGTGTCAAGAGGAAACTCCCGACAGCCTATAACAATTTAAAGAGTCGGGAGGGAACTCCCGATGGCCATAATATGATCGCATACTATATCAATACTCCCAATCACACGATCCCTGGCAATCACCTTCTATTTATCTGTCACCTTTCCATTCGCAGGGATGTCGGGTATTGCTACCCGACAATTATTCAGATGAAATCCAAGTAATGAACAACCTCCAGATGATTATTTATTCCTGTTTCATAAAACCTGGCACTGCTGTATTGGTAATCTTCAGGGTTCTGAACAAAATTCCATTTCTCTTGCATAGGATTACAATGTATGTAATTCAGTTTCTGCTCGATATATTTTCGGCTTTTCAAAAATACTTCATCAAACCGATCTTACCAGACTTTGAATACCTGTCCTTTTCTATTATGACGGATATTCACTATCATTTCCGGGCTATGAACTTCAATTTCTTGTCTGATTTTTACTGATGTGAATTTTTTGAAATCTCTCATGAAAGCAATTCGTTTAATTCCATCTTGAAAGTGAAGGATTAAGTGGATGTGGTTTGGCATTAGTGCATAACCGAGGATATTGGCATCATATTTTTTACAGCAGAATTCCATACTTTCTGTGATTATTTCAAAACAGCTGCCAATGGTAAGAAGAGACAACCATTTGTTACAAGTTGTGGTGATGAAAAATATATGTTCATAATGATACAGGTATCGGTCTCGAAGCCCCATGAGAAAAGTTTATTGATTTGGAGTGAATTTATCATTACTGATTTAGAATTTTTTCCCTTCGTAAAGATGTCGGGTATTCCTCCCCGACAATTTCGCGAGTGTCGGGAGGAAACTACCGACAGCCTATAACAATTGTAAAAATAAAACAAACTTCGCGAGTGTCGGGAGGGAACTCCCGACATCCATAATGTGTTCAAACTAGATCCTTATACACCAATCACCCTATCCCTGGCAATCACCTTCCATTTATCTGTCACCTTTCCATTGTTCACAATCTCAGCTTCCGAATACAGGGTAACAGTTGGACAGATATGGTAGGGAGCACCATAGAATAAATCTCCGACATTATAGATAGAATTGTCTTCTATTTTGATCACCAGATGTTCTTCGCTATGACCGACCTGTTCCCCTTCGGCCATATTCAAAAAATGAACCCTTGGGAATGGGTTTTCTGAACCAATGGCCTTATGTCCCAGGTCTAATGTGATTCGGTCCGAGCCAACTTTGGAAATGATTCGACTGATGACCAAAGCGGCTAATGAAAAATCATAATCCGGAAATTTTTGGAGATAACCCCAATCCCATAAAATACACGTTCCCGGACTGCATATTACATATTCCTTCCTCACGGCATGGCAGTTGAAAGTCGGCGTACCACCTGCGATTATCTCTAATTCATCACGGTACAAAGTGATGATTTGTTTCCTTAATTCTTCAACGGGTAAAAAGGCTTCATCACAATGAATTTTTCTTTCATTGAAATCGCTATTTCTAAGATGACCATCATAAGCATGCAAACCGATAATTTTGATACCTGTCAGTTTAGAACACCCTTCATATAGACTCAATGTCAAATTCGGGGCAATCCCCGTTCTGTGATTTCCGGTGTCCAGGTCGATGAAAACATTGAGAACAGTATTTTTTTCAAGACATTTATCAGAAATGTCTTTTGCAGTCTGGGTATTATCAATCAATGCTGAAAAAATGGTTTTAGGATAGACCTCAACAAGTTTCAGCAAACGATCAATTTTGGGTCCGGTGGGCTGATAGGCCAATAGCACATCAGGCACTTCAACCATGCCCAGCATTTCTGCCTCCGAAATGGTAGCGCATTTGAATTGATTGATTCCGACTGCCATCTGCATGCGCACGATCTCAGCCATCTTGTAAGTTTTGACATGAGGCCGAAGCCGGTGAACACCACCGGTAATCTCAATCATTTTACTGATGTTGCTTGCTACCCTGTCAGGATAAATTAGTAAAGCCGGAGAATCAATTCCTTCGATGTTGTCAACATCATACCAGTTGCCGGAATTGTTCATCTCATGCTATTTCAATTGAAAAATCACTTCAATTTCGACGGGGATATTATCGGGAAGGGATCCCATTCCTACAGCGCTGCGAACACCCACACCATTCTCATCACCGAAAACTTCCACGAAGAGTTCACTACACCCATTGATAACATACGGATGTTTCTCAAAATTAGAGGGACAATTAACCATGCCCAGCACCTTAATTACTCTGTCAATTTTATTAAGTGATCCCAGGTTGGCTTTAAGTGTTGCCAGGATTGCAAGCCCTACTTGTCTTGCGGCATTTTTCCCATCTTCTAAGGTTAAATCAGTCCCCACTCGCCCCTTTATAAACTCACCTTCTGCGATGAGTGGCCCATGTCCGGAAACGTGGACCAGGTTGCCGACAATCAGAAAAGGCTTGTATACTCCCATCGGTTTTGGAGCAGGAGGCAGCTGGAGTTTTTCAATTATTAAGTCTGGATTGATGTCAGCCATATTAGTTGAGAAATATTAATCCAAAGAAAGCTTTTGGACAAGCTTGAAAAGGAAAAAAGTGCCAATTACCGCAACACCACCTAAAATTACCCCCTGCAATACGTTGCCATAAACAAGCCCCCCAATAGCAAAAAGCGAAGCATATATTACTATGCAGCCAATAAAGATTAATAGCATCTGTCTTGGCATCTGCCAGGCGGTTCCTTCACCGTCATCTATGGGTTCCCCATCGGCAATTGCTTCATCAACGACTTTTTTCCAACCCGGACCACCGGGTTTGGTTAATTTATAAAAATTGCGAAGTACTGCTTTATCCTCTGGTTTAGAAAGCAAGGTCGTAGATAACCATGAAACTGTAACAATACCTACTGTGAAAAGCAACTTCATTGTAAACCCATCAAGAATTGTGTTAGCCATAGTTTCGTCTTCGACAAAAAGAACCAGAATGAAAGCTACAACCGTAGCGACTACCATGGCTACAATCTCAGTAAGTGCATTAATTCTCCACCAGAACCATCGCAGGAGATAGATGGCTCCTGATCCTGCACCGGATAATAGTAGAATATTAAAAGCCTGAGTCGCGTTGTCAAGAATGGTCAAAGAGAGCGTTCCGGCGAGTACCATGAGCAGCACTGTAGTAATCCGACCCATTCTTACCATTTGAGTTTCTGTGGCTTCCGGTTTCCAGAAACGTTTGTAAAAATCATTAACAAAATAAGAAGAACCCCAATTTAAATGAGTACCAATGGTTGACATATATGCAGCGATAATAGAGGCAACTACAAGTCCAAGCCATCCGCTTTCCAGCTTGGATAGCATCACCGGATAAGCGATATCGTCTTTTAGGTATTCCGGATCAATACCACTGAATTCCGCCTGGATAGAGGCCATATTAGGATAAATAACCAGAGAAGCCAGAGCGACAATAATCCATGGCCACGGCCGCAGTGCGTAGTGCGCAAAATTGAAAAGCATCACAGCCCCCACAGCATTTTTTTCGTTTTTTGCTGAAAGCATCCGTTGGGCGATATACCCGCCTCCGCCTGGCTCTGCACCAGGATACCATACAGCCCACCATTGAACTGCTACGGGAATTAATAGCAGTGGAATCCAGACGGATGCATCAGAAAAATCTGGAAATACGCTCAGTTTATCCTGTATGATGGGGTTGTTGATCAAATTGCTTAATGAACCAATTTCCGGTTGAGATACTGCTACATAGGCAGCATAGACTGCACCGAACATCGCTATGCCATATTGAAAGAAATCGGCCCATACGACACCCTTTATTCCCCCAAGTGCAGCATACATCACTACAACCACTGAGGCACCTACAACCACAACCCAGGGTGGAAGTCCGAGCATTACCCCGCCAATTTTTATGGCAGCCAGGGTAACAGAACCCATAATAAGACAATTGAAAAATACACCAAGATATATGGCCCTAAAACCCCTCAGAAAAGAGGCCAGCTTCCCACCGTAACGAATTTCATAGAATCCAAGATCTGTTACTACATTGGATTTACGCCAAAGCTTGGCATATATAAAAACAGTAACCATACCTGTGATCAAAAATGCCCACCAGGCCCAGTTTTTAGCGACGCCATTTTCACGAACAAATCCGGTGACAAGGTTTGGAGTATCGGCAGAGAAGGTACAGGCGACCATGGATATACCCAGTAACCACCAGGGCATCGATCGGCCACCTAAAAAGAAATCTTCAGAACTTTTGCCAGCCGTTCGGGAGGCTACCCACCCGATGCTTAACACGATTAAAAAGAATATACCAATAATGACCCAGTCTATGGTTTGTAGTAACATAACGTTAGGTTAGTTTTTTCTAAAAGTAGTGTTTTTATTAAATCAGTAGCATGTGATTTCTGCAGTTGTTCCTAAAAACAGATATTAATCAAAAATAATAACGCTTAAAGGCTTCAATAGCCTCATATTCCGCAAGGCCAAGCCTGTCATAAAGTTTTGCTGTACCCTTATTCCGATCCTCTGCCCTTTGCCAGAATTCCCTTGTATCCGACCCGGGGAATACAGCGGAGTCCTTTTGAGATTGGTGTTTGAATATGCCCCTTCTCTTCTGCATCAGCTGCTCAGGACTCATTGGTACGGCCATATCAATGTCATTGATATCGAATTCCTGCCAGGCACCACGGTAAAGCCATACATAGCAGTCTGCCATCCATTTTTCTTTTTTCAATTGATCAATTGCCCTGAATATGGCATCAAGACAAACCCGGTGTGTTCCATGAGGGTCAGATAGATCACCTGCCGCGTATATTTGATGGGGCTTAATTTTTTGAAGCAAATCGATGGTGATCTGAATATCATCTTCACCGAGGGGTTTCTTTTTTACCGTTCCTGTTTCATAAAAAGGCATATTGAGAAAGTGTGCCCGGTCGTCAGTCAAGCCAACATGCCGGCATCCGGCTTTGGCTTCACCACGCCTGATCAATCCTTTTATTTTTCGTACTTCAGGAGTATCTACTTCGCCAGACTTCTTGCTTTTCATTGCCTGTACTATATGGGAATATAACGTAGTACCTTTCTTATCGCTTACTCCGTAGATTTCGTCGAAATCCCTCAGGAAGTCTGCATACCTGATGGCATCGTCATCGAAGACCGCAATGTTCCCTGAAGTCTGGTAGGCCACATGGACTTCATGACCCTGATCATGCAACCGCTGAAAAGTACCCCCCATTGAAATAACATCGTCGTCGGGATGGGGACTAAAGATAATTACCCGCTTTTGGGCAGGTGACGATCTTTCAGGTCTATTCGCATCGTCTGCGTTCGGTTTACCACCTGGCCATCCGGTGATCGTATGTTGAAGATGATTGAAGACCCCGATGTTAATCTCGTACGATGCACCGTGAAGTGCAACGAGATCATTCATACCATTATCGTTATAATCACGATCGGTCAATTTAAGAACAGGCTTATCCAGTTTCTGGCAAAGCCAAATAATGACTTTCCTTGTCAATTGCTCTGTCCATTCACATGGACCGACAAGCCATGGTGTCTTGATCCTGGTAAGGGCTGATGCAGCAGCTTCATCGAGTACCATCGTAACATCGGGGTGGTTCTGAAGGTATGTAGCAGGGACAAGATCAGAAACAGGCCCCTCGATTGTTCTTTGAATTATCTTTGATTTGCCTTCCCCCCAAGCCATAAGGATTATCCTTTTTGACTTTAAAATTGTTCCAACTCCCATTGTAATTGCCTTTCTGGGGACATTATCCTGGCTGAAGAAATCGGCTGCTGCATCCACACGGGTCAGGTGATCGAGTGTAACCCTTCGGGTTGGGGAGCTGATTCCGGAACCGGGTTCATTAAATCCAATATGACCAGTTCGGCCAATACCCAGTATTTGTAAATCGATGCCACCTGCTGCTTCTATTTTCCGTTCGTATTCTTCGCAATATTCATCAACCGAATCTTCAGAAATGGTACCATCAGGGATGTTAACATTGGAACTATCAATATCTATATGATCGAAAAGATACTCATTCATGAATCTGACATAACTCTGAAGAGCACTTGGGTCAATGGGATAATATTCATCGAGATTGAATGTGACGACATTCTTAAAGCTAAGGCCTTCCTCTTTGTGTAAACGCACCAATTCGTCGTAAACAGATGT
The DNA here is from genome assembly GCA_027592755.1 of Bacteroidota bacterium. Classification (GTDB taxonomy): domain Bacteria; phylum Bacteroidota; class Bacteroidia; order Cytophagales; family Cyclobacteriaceae; genus JAJCYL01. The sequence goes on from JAQCLE010000017.1 coordinate 47,480, forward strand.
TGGAGATGACCCGGTGGCCAGGCCAAGAACACACTTCTGACCCTGACCATTTTTTTTACGGATTAATTCAGATATTTCGTGGGCCACAGTCTTTGATGCCTCAGAAGATTGCTCAAATACTTCAGTATGGATTTTCTCGAAACGAGTCTTTTCGTCGTAAATATTCTGGTCCTGTTTAATATTTCTAAAGGTTAATTGCTGGTTTGCCATGGTATGGGTAAATCAATTTTGATGGATGAATTATGCGTAACAAAAAATAATAACAAAGTAATGGGTAAATATCTTGAATGAAAACTTGAATCTAAGATTAAAGAAAGAATAAAGATTATTCATACAGGTCATGAATATCTGCTTGAGATAGTTGTATGAAGAGTTGAGAGATTTTGTCCACTACGGCTTCTAAATATCGCTTTCCCTTCTCCTCGGAAGAGTCTTTTGGATCGCCAATGCCGGTATCTTTGGTCACTTTTATCCATTGGCGCTCCGCCCAGGCCCATCCTTCATTGATGCCATCAATTTTAAAACTTTTGGCATGACCATTTCCCGCTTCAGAAAGTGACAAAACCAGGTCAGGTGCAATATGCATCATCACGCTGGTTTCCATTTCATTGGCATGGTCGCCCATATTTGTAAAATAGTCTCCCATATCAACTGATTTGAACCAGCTGCATGTAGAGATGAACATATCAGGAAACAAAGCACCAAGCTCCCGGACCATTTGTTTAAAATCATTACCCCCGTGACCATTTAATATCAACAGCTTGTTGATTTTATGCCGGTTAAGGACCTCAGTCACATCTTTTAAAATAGCGAGTTGCGTGCTCGGATAAAGGTTCATGTCCAGTTTAACATCAAGCTGGCCAGTATTTACACCAAAAGGTATGGTTGGCAATATGACTACTTTGGCTCCTTTATCCCATGCGAGGCCAGCAGCTTCCGCTGCGATGTAATCACATTGGGTTACATCCGTCGAGTAGGGCAAGTGATAATTGTGGGCTTCAGTGGCGCCCCATGGTAAAACAGCTAATTGATATTCAGTGCTTTTAACAGTCTTCCAATTGGTTTCAGACAGAATGTACGGTCTTGGTTTGGTCATTTACTTTTCAATTTGAATGATTTTTCCCGACACCTTATGTTTCAGGATTACTTTAATGCTACCATCGGGAAGTTTTTCTTCTTTAATCAGGTAATGCTCATCATCGTAATCAACAAGCTCAGAGAGTTTTTCAACAGTTTCACGGCCTCTCCATGTTTTTAATTCAACAGGTTCCCATTTTTTGGATTTGGCGGATTTGAGGCATGCATCCATGATCTCGTTGACAAGGTACCCATCATAAAAAGTTTCTGTTGGACTTGTTCCATCTTCATAACATTTGAGCATTTCATTGAACATGTTTACGTATCCCAATTCTACCTCTTCGTCTCCAACGGGGAACAACCAGCCGGATTCGGATTCTGCTTTTTCGGCAACATACCCTGCATTCCCGGGTGCAGTAAACATCTCAAAACCTGTTCGTAAAAAATGGTTTAACCAAATGGTTCCCTCCGTTCCCATCACCTCGTCTCGTAAATCCATCCCTCCCCGAAATGACCAACTTACTTCAAATTGGCCAATGGCCCCGTTCTGGTATTTCACAAGCCCTATCGCATGGTCTTCAGCTTCGATGGGTTTTACCTGGGTATCAGCCCAGCACATGACTTCAATTGGCCTGATATTCTTTCCGATAAAGCTCCTTGCAATCTCAATACAGTGACAACCCAGATCAAGTAAGGCCCCACCACCGGATTGCTCTTTGTCCCAAAACCAATCACTATGTGGCCCAGGATGTGCCTCCCGTGACCTTGCCCAGAGTATCTTTCCGAGGGCTCCGTTTTTGACGCTCTGGATGGATTTCATTGTTTTGGGCGTGTAAACAAGATCTTCAAGGTATCCGGCAAAAATGCCAGCTTCTTCTACAGCCTGCAGCATTTTATATCCTTCCTCCGCGTTTCTGGCAAGAGGTTTGGTAATAAGAACTCCTTTTCCAGCTTTTGCACAGGCCAGTGTAGGTTCCGCATGCATATTATTGGGTAGCCCATTGATCACCAGTTCTACATCTGGATGGTTGATGGCTTCCTCATATGAAGTGGTCCAGTTTGGAATTGAATGGGTTTCTGCAAAACGTTTTGCCTTGACTTCAGTTCTTGAATAGTTAATTACAATCTCATCTCGGCTACGTTTGCCAAGCAGCGTTTTAGCGTAAAAATCACTGATAAATCCAGATCCGAGAATTGCCAGTTTTGCCATATTTAAATGAGTTTCATTGCATTAGGATCCCAATTGATCACTTTCTTTTCGAAATAACTACTGTTGGCCGCCAGGGCCGCGGCACCTGCCCTGAAACCAAATGGGGCATCTTCAACCACCTTGGTTCCGTTCCTTATGGCATCCATGAAATTACCAAAATGAACAACATGATCACTATAACCTCGGGGAGCCCTGAATTCTGTTGACCCGTTGCTCGTACCCACCGCTTCAGGCGGATATTTTTCATTATACCATTTCTCATAATCCGCTCTGTTCTTCTCGTCAAAAGTGTAGAATGAATCCCAGCCGTCATATCCGGGGTTGTTAGGCATCTTGTTTCGAGTTACAGAAACCGAATTACCACCGACAGTCATTGTACCTTCGGAACCAACGAATTTCACCATACCTCCACCACCTCCACCATCGACGAAATTCACCCGCACCTGAAGGTTGAAAGCCGGATGTTGTGGCGTTTCAGGATAATCATAGCAACCTATCATGACATCGGGTACGTCGCGGCCGTCTTTCCAGTATCGAAGTCCACCCGTGGTGTATATTTTGCTTGGCCCATTCGAACTCAATACATAGTGAAGCCTTGAGAAAAGGTGAACAAAAAGATCACCAGCCACCCCGGTTCCATAGTCCTGGTAATTTCTCCAGCGGAAGAACCGCTTGGGATCGAATGGTACCTTTGGAGCATCACCCAGGTAAGTCTTCCAGTCGATTGTTTTTTCGGAGGCATCCAAAGGTATCGAATATTGCCAGGCACCCTGTGCTGATTGACGGTCATTGAAAGTTTCTACCAGTACAAGTTGGCCAAGCGCACCGGATTCATAAATTTCTTTGGCCTTCTGGCTAATTATTGAACTGACTCCCTGGCTACCGACCTGGAAAACTGATTGCTGTTTGGCTTGAGCTTCGATTACAGCTAACCCCTCATCGAGGTGATGAACCATGGGTTTCTCACAGTAAACTGCCTTGCCTTTGGCCATTGCATCAATACTGATCCGGTCATGCCAATGATCGCTGGTGGCTATAATTACCCCATCAACATCTGAGCGCTCAAGGATTTCCTTGTAGTTCCTGGTGGTAAAAAGGTCATTGCCATACAACTCCTTAGCCCGTTTCAAGCGGCCATCATAGAGGTCGCAAGCGGCAACCATTTTAACACCCGGATTTTTCACAGCCGCCGCTATGTCATTAAACCCTTGTATTCCCATGCCTATCACAGCCATTTGAATATTGTCATTTGGGCCTATCTGTTTTTGATTGCTCTTAAGAGTGATTTGTTGCCTTTCCTCTCCCATCAAAAGGGTAGGAACAGTAGCCGACAATAGTGCTGTCCCGGAGAGTTTCTTGATGAATGATCTTCTTTGATTTTGATTCATTTTTTCACAGGATTAAATGACTAAACTTTTATGAATATTTTTTTACGATAGAGAATGTACGCTGGCAGGAAACAAATCAGGCAGAACATAATTGCCCAACACAAGGACGCGAGCCTGGGGGCCACTCCGGCATCCATCAGCTCATTGAAAATGAAGTTCTTTATTCCGCTAGTATAGGTTGGCAGAATACCCGCCAAAACAAACACAGAAATAGCATTTGACCCATAAATAATCCCGAATTGCGTCCACTTCTGAAGTTTGAATACATCGATGATCAATATCATTGACGCCAGTGTTAAGGCTCCTAATCCTGAGGTGTACAAGACGTAAGAACTCGTCCATATGTGCTTGTTCAAAGGAAAAATCCATCCCCAGGCTTCACCGATTGTAAGGGATAAGAAACCGGCCAAAAAGATATAACTGACCCTTTTTTCAATATTCAGGTCACTGAGAATGAGTTTGCCCACAAGCATCCCGGTGATACCTGTAGCTATGGCCGGTAACGTGCTAAGAAGCCCTTCAGGATCCCAGGTGTCACGAAACATGCGTAGCGGGATTATGACACTATCTAGCCAGGAGGCCAGGTTTTTTCCAGGCTCGAGCATGGCTTTATCATATCCCGGTGTGGGAACGAAGGCCATCAGTAACCAATATCCGATTAGCAATGCGCCGGCAGTTTTTGCCTGGGTTTTCCAATTGGTATTAAGAAAGAGGATGGAACAAACCATAAAAACTACCGCTATTCTTTGAAGCACTCCTGGAATCCTTAATTGCATGAAATCGAATCTAGGATGAAGGCTGAGAAAAAGACCAAGCCCGAAAATAATAGCTGACCTTTTGAAGATTTTTATTACCATCTCCTTTTTTGGAGTCCCGATAGAGAGCCTTTTGGTGTAAGCCAATGTGATGGATATGCCCACAATGAAAAGGAAGAATGGAAATACAAAATCTGTCGGTGTAACACCATGCCATTCGGCGTGACCCAGAGGTGGGTAAAGGTGTGACCAGGAACCAGGATTGTTAACAATCATCATTCCTGCAACTGTAAAACCTCTGAAGGCGTCAAGGGCAATGAGTCGATCGGTTGAATTAATGTTAGATGATTTTAGCTCCATAAATCATCGTAAGTTATTCAATACTTGAAATTATTACAATCAGAGAAACCTTGTTTAGTTTCAGGGTCACAACTATCCGAAAGTCTAATTTCAAAAAACGGATAAAATAGCGGAAAAAGTTCAAACCTTTGAGG
>JAQCLE010000128.1 GCA_027592755.1 Bacteroidota bacterium
ATTCCCAAATTCTAATTGCAAAACGTGGCAAACATTAAGCATTACGGGATATTGCAACTTTATTCATAAAGGTTCGGATGAGTGTGACAATATGTAAAAGCGTTCCTTGTTCAGGAGCGCTTTTTTTGTTTCAAGCCTTTTTCAAAGAACAAAGGATCAAGATATTCAAGATATTAGATCAAAAGACCTTGTCTTTTGGTAGATTGTTAACTCATACTTACTGGTAAGTTTTACTTTAATTATCAATCTGGATGATCAAGTCTTTGATCTTTGTTCTTGATGCTATAATCCGCCGATCCGAAGCATCGGATGGCAAATTCGGATTTTAAATTATGAATTTCAGAACAGAATTTGAAGGGCAGCCTTCGTTGGTAAAAATTGATCCGAATCAACAAATTCTCACAATTGGTTCTTGTTTTTCCCAGGTAGTTGGAGCGTTTTTATCTGAAAGCAAGTTCCCGGTTCTCAACAATCCCTTCGGTACAGTATATAACCCCATTTCAATATTTAAGCTTCTAAAACTGGCCATAACAAATGAATCTCCACCGGAGGAAGGTCATCTACAGCAGGGTGAGGTTCATTATCATTTCGACTATCATTCAGATATTTCAGCATTGTCAAAAGCTGAACTTAAAGAACAAATTAATCAGAAGGTAAACGACGTTGGTGAAGCACTAAAAGTGTCTGATTGGTTGATCATCACTTTTGGCACAATCGCTGTCTATACAAGGAAATCCAATGGTGATTTGGTAGCTAATTGCCATAAAGTACCTCAGAAGGAGTTCGACCGAAGGTTTTTATCGATAGAACAAATGCTTGAAGATTTCAGGGAATGTTACCGTGCTTTAAAAGGTTTCAATGAAAATTTGAAATTAATTGTTGCCGTCAGCCCCGTTAGACATACCAAAGAATCATTGGTAGACAACAGCTATAGCAAGGCGATGTTGCGGGTGTTTTGTAATGAGATCACCAAAAAATTCGAGGATGTAATTTATTTTCCTTCATTCGAAATAATGATGGATGACCTTAGAGATTACAGATTTTATGGAGAAGATCTTATTCATCCCAATAAAATTGCCGAAGAGTATATTTTAGAGAAATTCTCAAGGATGTTTTTCGATGCTGGTACTTTGGAAGTATTAAAAGAATGGAAGGCAGTCCAAAGATCATTTAATCACAGTCCAAAGCATCCTGAAACCCTGGCTCATCGGGCCTTTTTGAAGGCAACACTTGATAGCATGCATAAACTTAAGATTAAGCTTAATATCAAAAAGGAAATTGAATTTGTTGAATCTCAAATCAAAAAGTTTGAAGGATAAACCGAACCATCTTATTAACGAAACAAGCCCTTATTTACTTCAACATGCGCATAACCCAGTTGATTGGTACCCATGGGGTGATGAGGCATTAGATAGAGCCAGAAATGAAGATAGGCCAATCATTCTGAGCATTGGGTATTCCTCATGTCATTGGTGTCACGTGATGGAGCGAGAGTCGTTTGAACATGAGGGTATTGCGCAGTTAATGAATGATTATTTCATATGTATTAAAGTTGACAGGGAAGAACGGCCTGACATCGATCAGGTATATATGGATGCCGTTCAGGCAATGGGTGTGAATGGTGGCTGGCCACTCAATGTTTTTCTTACACCAGATCAGAAACCGTTTTACGGAGGCACCTACTTTCCAGCAGCCGGTTGGGCGCAAATATTGAGTAATATTAACCAGGCATATCGCGATCAAAGGGACCAACTAGAAAAATCAGCCAATCAATTTGTTTCTCACATGAGCCTGTCAGAAACAGCAAGGATGGGTTTGACCGGAGAAGGAGAAGCGTTTGATATCATCCACCTGGATCAGGCCTTTCAACAGTTCTTTAGCAAGTTCGACACTGAGAAAGGAGGGTTGAAAAAAGCACCCAAATTTCCTATGCCAAACAACTGGCTTTTTGCATTGAGATATCACCATTTAACTGGAAATCACTATGCCCTGGAGCAAGTAAAACTGACCCTCAAACAGATCGCTTACGGTGGGATTTACGATCAGATTGGTGGTGGCTTTTCCCGGTATTCCGTTGATGATCGCTGGTTTGCGCCTCACTTTGAAAAAATGCTTTATGACAATGGCCAGTTAGTCAGTTTGTACAGCGAAGCTTTTCGATTAACAAAAGAGCCTCTTTTCAAAGAGGTTGTTTATGAAACGATCAGCTGGCTCGAAAGGGAAATGACATCACCGGAAGGTGGTTTTTATTCAGCACTTGATGCTGATAGCGATGGGACTGAAGGTAAATTCTACACATGGAAAGAAGATGAACTGCAAGATTTATGTGGGGATGAGACCCCAGTGATAAGTGCCTATTATAATACCACAGTAGCTGGCAACTGGGAAGATGGAAGAAACATTCTTTTCCGGAAAATTGATAACAAGCCACTTGCAAAAAATCTGGGCATTTCCGAAGATGATTTAAAATCAAAGGTTCAGGATTTTAAAAGGGTGGCACTGGAGAAAAGAGGTGAACGTATTCGCCCTGGATTGGACGACAAGATACTCACCTCCTGGAACGCGATTATGCTCAAAGGACTTGTTGATGCTTACCGGGCATTTGGTGATGATCATTTTCTTGAACTGGCATTGAAGAACGCAGAATTTATTGATACCAGGTTGACTGATGGTGATAACCTTTGTAGGACCTATAAAAATGGCGAGGCAAAGTTGGCAGGCTATCTCGAAGATTATGCCCACCTGAGTGATGCGATGCTTCATTTGTACCAGGTTACATTCAATGAACATTGGTTATCGAGGTCAGTTGACTTAACTCAATTTGCTGTAGATCATTTCCTTGATAATGAAGATAACCTGTTTTTCTTCACAGGCGATCATTCTGAGCAATTGATAGCAAGAAAGAAGGAACTATTCGATAATGTGATCCCGGCATCCAATTCTGTGATGGCCAATAACCTTTTTATTTTAGGTAAGATGACAAATAAAGATGAGTTCATCGATCTGTCAATTACCATGTTATCCAGGATATCAAAGTTGATCAGTAAAGATGTAAGTTATTTATCGAACTGGGCCATTTTGATGTCTTACAATGTAAAGCTATTTTCAGAAATAGTTATATCAGGCAGTGATTTGATTCCGTTCAGTCAGGAGTTGTGGTTAGCCTATAAGCCCAACGCGGTGGTTCTTGGAACAAGAAACAAAAGCTCGCTTTCATTATTGGAAGGTCGGGAAGCCAAATCTGGAAAAACACAGGTTTATGTGTGCTATAACAAAACCTGCCAATTGCCAGTTGAGTCGATAGCCGATGCACTTAAACAGTTAAAATGATATGAAAAGAGTCAAGGAATACCATGTTGATTCAAAAAATTATTTATCGTCTTCTTATTTCAAAAATCCTACAAGGGTTGCTCCAAAATTCCATGCGCTTGGTGTCATCAAGCCAGGAATTGTTTACCTTATTAGATTAGTGAATTAAAATCTTACGACATTGGATAGGAGAGATTTTGTAAAAACTTCAGTCATGAGTGGTGCATTTGCCATGGTGGGGCCTTTTGAGATTCGGACACAACCGTCCCCCGGAGATATCATAGACGTGACCGCCTGGAGACAGGAAAATTCAATGACAGTCCATCTTGTTAACTTGACAAATCCGATGATGTTAAAAGGACCTTTTAGGGAGTTGATTCCCGGTCAGTACCCAAAAGGTGTCAGTTCAGCTACCGCCAGGTTTATCAGTTAAATCGGTCAAGCTGCTGAAAGCCGGTAATTCGGTAGGCTATCAAATTAATAACGGCAGGCTACAGACGGAAGTGCCTTCTATTCTTGATCATGAAGTGGTTGCAATAGATTTTAGTTAGTACCCGATAAATAGACGGTTGATCATATTTCGCAAGAAAATGGTCTTTGAAATAAATTAACCCAATTTTAAGCCCAAAAGGTAATCCTCTGCGGTTAGAACTGGAATTTAGAATTTTTAAATCCTTTTAAATCCCTCGTAATTGTAATATCCTGGTTATTCTCGATTGCAGTATAATATTGTAGCCCATCTTCAAAATCATTAAAAATATTATCGTTTAATGCCAAATCAATTATCTTCTCATTGAGTGCCAATACACTTACCAGAATCTTAAATCGACGCAAAATATCTTTAGCCTCTTTAGCAGTTTTTAATCTGCTCAATACATAGTGGGTATTAGCGAAAGTCAGAGAACTAGTGGTTAGTTTTATCTTATGCTTATCCGCTAGGGAAAAAAGTTGAGCTGCGCTATAATAAAAGGGTATACGTTTCGCCAACAAATCCAATACAATATTGGTATCAATTAGAAGTTCGGTCAATTGTATTTCTCCTTTAAAAAGTCATTATACTCTTTTTTGTAATCAAAATCTTTGTCCAATTTAATTACGCCACTCAAGCTCTCGACTAAAGGAGATATCTCCATATCCTTATTCTGTTTAGAAATAGGGGATGCTAAATAAGATTCAATCAGTCGGGAAAGGCTTATTTTTTGTGATTGGGCATATTCTTTGGCCTTGTCAATCACTGCCTTGTCGAGTTTTAATGTGAGTTTGGTATTCATTTGAATTATTTACGTACAAATATAATGATTTAATACGTACGTCTCCTGAAGATTTTTGAAGTAGATCAATTGTTGAAAAGTTTTATCAAAAAAGAAGAAAAAATCACCGAATCGATCAATTCTTCAATTAACTCATAATTTTTCCACTTATCCTCTTTTAGAATATCTTTGGCAATCGTGGAGACATCGGCGTTACTAGATAAAATAGTTTCTTTTCTGACCCAAATTGGAGAGATATTCAGTAAATCCCTCTTTCAACTAGGTCAGAGCGAAATCAGCCTGAGTACGATCATCTATTTTCTATTGGCCTTTATCCTGCTGTTCTATATAGCGGGAAAGGTTAAAAAGATTCTCATTCATAGGGTTCTCGTTAGATCAGGAATTAATATCGGTGTTAGGGAATCCATTGGCATGATTACAAAGTTCACGGTAATCAGCATTGGAGGGGTTGTTATCATTCAATCTGTTGGCATTGATCTAAGCGCCTTAAGCCTTTTAGCGGGAGCATTAGGTGTTGGAATTGGTTTTGGTCTTCAGAACATCACCAATAACCTCGTATCTGGGATAATCATCCTTTTCGAAAATCCAATAAAAGTTGGAGACAGGATTGAAGTTGGTGGTATCACCGGAGACGTAGTAAATATTTCTGTTAGGGCTACCACTGTTCTCACGAATGATAATATTTCTGTCATTGTTCCAAACTCAGAATTCATATCCGGAACTGTAATTAACTGGAGCCACAACGATCGTAACATCAGGTTCAACGTACCGGTCGGTGTTAGTTATAAAGAAGATCCTGAAGTCATAAAGAAGATTCTTCTGGACGTTGCTAACGAAAATGAAAATGTCCTAAAAACACCAGGACCAGATGTTTTGTTTGAAGAATTTGGAGATAGCTCTTTGAATTTCACTTTACAGGTATGGACACAAAAATATTCCGATAAACCGAGGCGATTGATAAGCGAACTCAACTTTGCGATTTTTGAAAAGTTCAAAGCTAAAGGCATTGAGATTCCTTTCCCTCAGCGGGATTTGCATATTAAAACGCAGCCGATTGAGATCAATAACCCAATAAAAAAAGAGATTTAGAGGTTGACTAATTCTTCCAGCAAATCAGGATCAAGGGAATGATCACCGGGATAGAAATTAGCTTCGAACTCTTTTCCAAAAGTCTTGTTGAGGTATTCAATATTCACACCATAGTTGTCCGCATTGTAATATTTATCTTTGTCACCAATAGTAACAATCACCTCATACTCTTTCTTTAAAAAGGAAGTATCGGATCCCGGAATTTCTGGCGGAAATCCTCCAGCCCAAAGTACCAGTTTATCAAATGGCAACTTGAGTTGGAATAGCATTCTGACAATGGCTGAAACACCCTGGCTAAAGCCCAGAAGTATAAGCTGATGTTTTGACAGGTCAATGTGATTAAGTTCTGATTGATAGACTTTTGTGAAGTATTCCGATTGGTGAAAGAGATCGGTTTCCCTGTCATGACTGGTCATCCACGAAGCGCCAACTCTTTTAGGGTCAAGATAAAATTTATGTAAGCCTTGGAGCACAATTCCATAATGCCCTTTTTGCTCAAATCTTTCGAACTTCTTGATAAAGAACTCAGCCAGCTGGCCGTATCCGGGACAAACAATCCAGATGGCCGGCGTTGTTTCAGATAACTCACCGAAGGTGTAATAAGGGGCATCAAAATTAATTTGAACCTGCTTTTTCATATGCGATAAAGGTATTGCATTTGTTGGAGAACCTTCAGCCAAGTCCCAGCCGGTTGGTCAGGTTGTTTCTGATAGGATCTAACTAATCCAGATGTTGAAAAGTGTGCCTCTTTATCCGGTTTATCATTTACCCCTCTGTTACCTGCCGGATCACACGGAGCCAGTTTAAACCAAGGATTTTCTTGATTCGCTCATCGCTGTAACCCAGTTTTTGCATTGCAATGGTGATCTGCGGAAAGTCACTGATGTCTTTAATTTCACGTGGTAGTTCAGGGCCACCATCCAAATCCGAACCTATCGCCATGTGGTCCTCGCCAATTAAGTTTACACCATAGTCGATTACCCTGGCCAACTGATCGACGTGCATCCAGTACTCGTCAGGAATAGTTCCTTTGAAATTCAGCGGTACCTCTTTCGCAAATTCCTTGTCTACCTCTTCAAGAGTTCTGGCAGATAGCTGTACTGAGGCCGGAGTCGTCTCATTCGACGCTTTCTGCTGCCAGGCCCAGTATTTGGGATTGTTAAAGAGGCTGCCGAAGTGAATACCAATGACACCGTCTTTTGCTGCGACTGCCTTTGCCGCTTCGTCGGTAATACAGCGTGGATGAGGTACGATGCTGTAAAATCCACCATGACTGTAGATGACCGGATGTTCACTTGCCTCAACGGTTTGCAGGATAGCGTCATTGGATGCATGGGCAATGTTGATGACCATGCCCAATTGATTCATTTCGGCGATGACCTTCTTTCCAAGATCGTTAATGCCACCCCAACGACTAATGTCATTGCAAGTGTCGACAAATGCATTCGTCGTATTATGTGCTGTCAGCTGCATCGACCGGAGTCCTAAGCGATGAAGCGCCCGAAGCAGATTTATATCGCCATCAAGGTCATAACCGCCTTCCAGATCCAGAAAAGCCGCCATTTTGCCTTTCTTGTTAATACGCTCGATATCAGAAGCGTTAAGCGCCAACTCAATCATTTCGTTATTCTTATTGATCTGGTCCAATGCAAGGTTTATCACACGAAAGGTGTTTTTTGTCTCCAGCCTTCCCGGATAATAGTGTTCAGGCGTATAAACAGAGAAGAACATCGCGTCCACGCCGCCTTCTCTGGCTCTTGGAAGGTCGACGGTACCATCCGGATAACGCTGGCCGATATCAGTTCCCATCAACAGCTCGCGACTCATTACATGAGTATGTCCGTCCATCACAAAAGCATTGCGATGAAGCTCAGGCATCGGTTTTTGCCTAAGATTCAAAGATATATCCTTTCCAGCCACAGGATCAGATAACAGGGATTCTATTGGAAAAATGCTTCCCACCAACGGAAGCATGGTGAAGCTCTTTATGAGGTCTCGTCGTTTCATACGTTTATTGGTTTTGAATTCATAGGATCATCCTTGATCCCTGTGCTATTGATCAAAGCCCCTTATATATGGGCGGCTCGGCGGCCGCTCCCCCGTGTTGAATTGTGCTCCTCGTATGGTACGGTATGTCATATTCAGGACCGGAGTTTCGACGCGACGACCGACGGGAGAATAACGGCCGTTCTCCCAGTTGGATTCCATGTAGTGGTTTACAATTCCAGTTGACAGCAGCAGCCGCTCTGCATTGAATGGTTCCTTTTTGGTCACCATCAATTCGGTGATCCAGTGTGGCAGGGCATTTGAAGCATGGTACTGGTCAAAAGGGCCGGCCCATCCGAGCATCGAGATGATCGTCGGCTCTTCACGCCCTTCGATTTCACAGGCGTAGGTCCACCCCACATTCCGGGCACCAATGACAGCCGCCTTGGTTCCATCATTATACTCCACCACACACATGTTTGTCTGTGGGTTCTGCTGAAAATGTCCCGGTTCGAGTTCAAAACTTTTCGCCACTGAATCAAGCAGCTTGCCGGCCCATGGATTGCTTTCAACCCACTTCCACGTTTCCGGTCCTCGGATGGACTGAACCGATCTGACCCCTGTTTCACCTCCCTTGCGGAGTTCTACAAAAGCTTGAAGTACGTCAATAGCATGGAAAATGGCTCCCTCATCTGCGGTGCCCCCAAGCACGATCGAGTTTTTTATGGGTGTATCGATAGAAAGTTCTATCTCGGGCTTGCGGTAGTAGACCGGTATGGATGATCCACCGCTCAACGGAAAATTCAACGCACGGGATTTGTCAAACATCCACCTGGCTTCATCCCAATTATAGGAAAAGTGCTTGTCGTTAAAGACAGGTACCGAGCGCATGCTTCGCTCGAAAACCCGGATAACCTGATTATAGATCCACCAGCGCGGCAATAGCCAGTGCCCCTTGAGATCGGTGGGATAGTTCCCGTGTTCTCCGACGATGACTACACCGTTCACCGCAAGTTCCTCACCCCCAAGGGTGACGGCTTCACGAGCGGTATTAAAGATTGGTATGCCTTTCACTTTGCATATTTTCTGCCCGAGTTGGCTTTCTTCAAGCTGATGGATGTAAACAGACACCACCTCCACGCGTGAAGGCGTGTAGGCGCCCTGCCACCAATAACCGTCCAGCAGCTTGGTGAAGATCCAGTCGGCATGAGAATTGGGGGCGGCCCAATACGTAGTAAGACATGCGATGCGTACCTTTTCTTGCGCTAGCTGTGGAACCGCACCGGAAGCGACGCCCATCAAAGCAGTTAAACCAGCCGCTCCCGCCATTCCCAGCATTTCACGTCGGGTAAAAAGTAAGTTCTGTTCGATTGTTTCAGTAGTTGGGAATGAATCCGTCACCCTGGCTATTATTTCGGGTTGTTTCTTTGCCATATTGATTAATTTTCAAGGATTAGTATGAATAGATCACCCTCTCATTTGATACAATTAATGAGAATACCCTGGTTTATCTTTCATTATCACCAAGATAGTAAATTCCATATCCACCATTATTTGAATAGAATAGAAAAACAATCCTTACTCGATTTAAATCCGTGACAACCTCATTCTCATCTCGAATTTCCAACGAAATAAAACCCGGCGTGTTGACAACAGCCAAAACGGAATTTTACCCAACTTTATTGAGAAGTCATCAAAGCGAGATTTTGGATACGAAGGTGAGCATTTCTAATGCCTTAACGTCAGGCGTGCGACCTCAAGCTGATAAATATCCATAAAGGTAGCGCAACCTGGTGAGGTAGCGGAATTTTTGCTCAGCCATTTTTTCGTGTCACCAAGGTGCATGCCTTATAGTGCTTAATGTGGCTCGTTTTACCCGATTGTTAGGTTCACACGTTTGCCAAGTCCAGCCTCAAGCAGTTTGTAAAGAGTTGATAGTTGGATGTCGCTGTGTCCGTTCTCAATTCTGGAAATAAAGCTCTTTTTGGTTCCCGTTCGTTCAGCTAGCTGTTCCTGAGTTAGGTGTGCTTCCTTGCGTGCGTCTCGAATGATTTCACCAATTGCAAATGCTTTGGCTTTAATTTCAAAGTTCGCACGTTCAGGGGTTCCAATCTTACCATACCTCTCGTCAAGGTGTTCGTCGAATGTTGTTAAATGCTCTTTCATTTAGACCACTTTTTAAGTTCAAGATAGTCATTCTTAATCTTCAATGCTTTACTAATTTCTTTGTTCTGTGTCTTTTGAGATTTCTTTCGAAATCCGTTAAAAAGTACAACCAAGTTTCCTTCATCGAAGCAACAAAACACTCGGTAAATGTTGCTCTGATATTCAATCCGGATTTCATAAAGTCCGTCAGTTCCTGTCAAGTGTTTGAAGAACTTCTTAAGAATCTGTTCAGCAATCCGAATTAGGAACAAGACTTGGTCAATCTTTCCTTTTAGTTTGTCGTTTAATTTAAGGGTTGATAAAAGTCCTAGAAGAAATGTTTAAAAAAGACAAGTTGCCTTTGTTGTTCCATACGACAAAGTTAACTAATAAGTTAACACGAAAAAAGTCTGATAAAGTTCGGAATTCTGTTAAGTAGTTTGAAATGAGATAGGGAGCGTTTCGGGCTCAATGTATCGAGACTGGGAGTAGCCCTGCCGAAGATTAGAACAAAGCCATAATTGGTGTAAAGAGCGATTATGGTATGCTTAACGAACCGCCGTATACCTGCCTCGCCGGCAAGGCGGACGAGAACCATATCCCGAGGCTTCGGGAGTGGTGTGAGAGCCTCCACGTGATGGGTTTATAGCCCGTCACGTCGGGCTACTCGATGTGTGCTGTGAGTTGCGAAAGCAACGTAACTGCGATAATGATGGAAGCAGGCCTTCCAGCGAGGGCTTTTAGGAGAACTTGCT
>JAQCLE010000129.1 GCA_027592755.1 Bacteroidota bacterium
TCAAAGGTTTGAACTTTTTCCGCTATTTTATCCGTTTTTTGAAATTAGACTTTCGGATAGTTGTGACTTGTATTATATGTGCTGCATTTTTATAAGTACCTACCTTCTACCTGTAGATTATAACCTAAATTTTCTTTGATTCTCTATGATAATCCATCCATATTCACTTGTTTGCTACCCAGATTAATTTTGAATTTATCCCACACTTACAACTTAATGGAATTACAACAGATAATTGAAAACGCCTGGGACGATCGGAGCCTTCTAAAACTTAAAGACACATCCATCACAATCAACACAATCATTGATGATCTTGACTCTGGTAAGCGAAGAGTAGCTGAGTTTGATGGCGAAAAATGGTTGGTTAATGAGTGGATAAAAAAGGCGGTTATCCTGTACTTCCCTATCATGAAAATGCAGGGCATTAAAGTTGGCCCATTCGAGTTTCATGACAAGATGAAATTAAAAACCGGCTATGAGAAATTGGGGATTCGTGTTGTTCCTCACGCCATCGCCAGGTACGGCGCATACATCAGTCCGGGAGTTGTAATGATGCCTTCCTATATCAACATTGGTGCCTATGTCGATTCCGGCACAATGGTCGACACCTGGGCCACAGTTGGTAGCTGTGCTCAAATCGGAAAGAACGTCCATCTCAGTGGCGGCGTTGGCATTGGTGGTGTACTGGAACCCGTTCAAGCCGCCCCGGTAATTATAGAGGACAATGCCTTCATTGGGTCAAGGTGTATAGTTGTAGAAGGTGTAAGAGTTGGTAAAGAAGCCGTGCTCGGTGCCAACGTTACCCTGACAGCAAGTACGAAGATTATTGATGTAACGGGAAGTGAGCCCAAAGAGACAAAAGGCTATGTACCTGAAAGGTCTGTTGTCATACCCGGATCTTATACCAAGAAGTTTCCTGCCGGAGATTACAATGTTCCCTGCGCCATCATCATTGGAACACGCAAAGAGAGTACCGATAAGAAAACCTCCCTTAATGATGCGCTAAGAGAAAATGATGTAGCCGTTTAATTTCATTCTGATTTGGGCGGTCATTATTACTAAGAATTTTGATTAGATTTTCTATTCAATTTCAAAGTTTTAGATTTGCGCCTCGTTTAAAATTTGTAATGCAGAAACTCCCCGTATTTATTTTCCCAATAATTTTTTTTTTGATTTCCTGTGAAGACAAAGATGTGACTTTGGGAGACAGGTTGTTTGAGCAGGGAAAATACGAAGAGGCAATAAAAGCTTATTCCCATTACCTTGAACTCCAGCCTACACATATCAAAACGATCTACAACCGTGGAAGATCTTATGAGGAATTAGGAATATACAACAAGGCACTTTTGGATTTCAATAAAGTTTTGGAAGTTGATGGCCGAAATGTGGCAGCATTTCTGAGCATCGGGAATCACTATTATCGATTAGAGCAACATGAGAGTGCTGCATACAATTTTGAAAAAGCCATCGAATTCAATGATAGTAACGCCGAAGCGCATTACCTGTATGGAAAGGCGTTGCACCAACTGGGTAAATTTTCAGAAGCCATGGGACAGTATAACCTGGCACTACACCTTAATACAGATTTAGGTAATGCCTACCTCCATCGTGGTGTCCTATACATTGCCATGAACAGGATGAGGAGCGCTTGTTCTGATTTCAGAAGGGCGGAATCGCTGAATATCCCCGATGCTCAGGGTGCTATAAGAACTTATTGCAATTGATCAACCGGGATTCTTTTTGAACCCCCGTATAACTCGTACTCCAGTAGCCGGCAATCTATTTTCCCGTTAAGAAACTCAATTTTTCTTTTGGCCTTGAGGCCTACCTTCTTTGCGAGATTCAGGTTACCGGTAAAGATAAAGCCAGTCTTCCCCTGACATTTCTGTTTAAAAAAATCTCCAATGGCTAAATAGGTTGCTTCCAGTGCTTCCTCCTCCCCTAACCTTACGCCATACTCCGGATTTAATATTACCATGCCTTCGCCTTCAGGAATTGGCGTCTTCTCAAAGGGACATTTTCTAAATTCAATGAACCCATCCACTCCGGCAATTTTGGCGTTTTTCCTGGCGCTTTCAACAGCGTTTGCGGAAATATCAGTTGCTATTATTCGAGGGGAAATACTTTTGATTATCCGAGCCAGGGACTCATCCCTTATTTCATTCCATCTCATCCTATTGAATAAAATGATATGCATAAATCCAAAATTTCGGCGGTTTAAGCCCGGTGCAGATTGTTGTGCCCAAAGTGCCGCTTCTATCGCCAGGGTTCCGCTACCACACATTGGATTGATAAGCATTATCTTTCTATCCCACGCTGTAGCCCTTAGTATTCCGGAAGCCAAAGATTCCAGAAGTGGCGCTTTATGTGAATACCTCCGATAGCCATGTTTGGATATAGTCTCCCCGGATGTATCAATGTATATTCCGCAGTTATCACCAACCCAATGCAGAAAAAAGACTGATCTATCAACATTGGAGCCCGCATCAGGCCTTCGCCCTATTTTTTCCTGCATCCGGTCAACAATGGCATCTTTTACCTTGAGATTAGCAAATCGTGTATCCCTGATGCTATCATTTTTAACGAATGAGTTAATGCATATATAACCATCGGGCGAGATCAATTGCTCCCATGCAATCTTATTAATCTCCTTATACAGGGCATCCGGATCCGAGGCATTGAACTTCATAATGTTTAAAAGGACACGATTCGCACACCGCAATTCAAGGTTGAGTTTCATACAATCCTCAAATGAACCTGATGTAGTCACGCTTTGATGGTCCTCTGTCAAAACCGGATAACCCAGTTCACCAACTTCCTGGGCAACCAGCCAACTCTGCCTCGGAGGACAGGTAATGACTATTTCGGCAGGTTCGTTCAAAACCATATCTGTTCCGGAAGGCATTTTGATGCCTATTTAGTTCTGAGAAGACTCCAACTCAGGCAGGACAATATTATCGAATGGACTTGGCTTGGCCATCAGCGCTTCGATTTCTTCACTTTTCCGTGGGGCTATATCTGACAATAATTCACAGCCATTTTCGGTAACCAGCAGATCATCTTCTATGCGAACGGCAATTCCCCACCACTTTTTATCACAGGGTGAATTGTCCGGTATGTAAATCCCGGGTTCAATGGTAATAACCATACCAGGCCTCAGCTTAGATCCCCCGAGGTCGTGAACGTCGAGACCAAGTTGATGACTTAGTCCATGAGGATAATAACTATTTGGTGAGTCAGGGCGCTTTATGATTTTCAAATCGGCAAGTCCCTCATTGACTATCCTTCTGGCTATTTGCGCATCAAGATCAATCCGGTAATCGATGCCTGGCATGCATGCCTTAATTGCTGCCTCCTGTGCCTGGTATACCAGATCATAAATTGCTTTTTCTTCTTTCGAAAATTTGCCATCAATCGGTATGGTTCTGGTGACATCGGCCGTGTAGCCGTGATATTCAGCCCCGAGGTCCATTAAAATCATTTCTTTTCCTTCAACTACTGGCTTATAATTATCAATGTAATGGAGGATACAGCCATTGTGTCCCGCTCCGACAATTGAGTTATACCCTTCTTCTTCTGCCTGGTATTTGCGGTAGATGAACTCATGAATACCCTGGATTTCACGCTCTGACATCCCCGGCTTAATCGCCTTCATCACTTCCACTTGTGCAATGCATGAGATATCAATGGCCTTCCTCAGCAGTGCTAATTCCTCTTTGGTCTTCACCCCTCTCATTTCACCCATGAAGTAATCGAGGGTTTGGGTGTCGAGATTGCCAGCAATTGGTTCAACCTCCATC
Organism: Bacteroidota bacterium; assembly: GCA_027592755.1. GTDB lineage: Bacteria > Bacteroidota > Bacteroidia > Cytophagales > Cyclobacteriaceae > JAJCYL01. The sequence continues at coordinate 3,801 of JAQCLE010000129.1, forward strand.
GCATTGCCTGAGGGGTAGCCTGCTTTTTTCTTAAACCAGCTGATCAAATCGTAGAGATCACCTTCATTCTCTGTATCACGTACGTCATTCATGAAATCATAAAAAAGAACCTTGTCGAATTTTGAGAAATCAATTGAATATTCTTCGAATAGATAGTTGTCAAAAGACGGACGAATACCAAGTTGTTCTTCGAATCCGGTGGGGCCCAATCGCCGTCCTGTCCATGTTTCTGAATCCCGATCCGTTGGGTCTTCAGTTTTTCGGGGTTGCACGAATGCTATTTCATTGAATGAGTCACCATTATCGTCGGTTTGATTATCTTTAAACATTAAAAGAATGGCATGAGGCTCCCGATAACCGGTGAGGTAATAGAAATTAGGATCCTGGTGATAGAGGTAGTCGGTATCATTGGCCCTGTTTCTGACAGGATTAGCAAAAAATACGGCCACCGAATTGCCTGGCATCTTTGTTCTCAGGATATCCCGACGATCTTTGTGGAAATCACTCCCCAGAAAATCTGAGGGAAAGTCCTGCGCAGCAACCAGCGTCATCCCAGCAAAAAGCACCATAAAAGTTATTATCGAAATTATCTTCATATTCTTTATTGTTCAAACGAATGTAATTGACTTCTCAAGATATTGAAAAATGTAGCTTCATCTATTCTAATCTATTGATAATACACAAATGCAAAGTTGACCATAAAGTTCCTAAGAAGAAATTCAATCCTAACTTTGCAACGGAAAATCAATTGATTAAAATTGCACCCCGATTGATCGGGCCCATAGCTCAGCTGCCTGCCTGTCGGCAAGGCAGGGTTACCCGTCCGAATCCCGAGGGATCGGGAGGCGGGGAGCACCTGACTCATTTGGGGTAAATTGCAATTCGAGACCGATACTCGAAGTAAAAATAAAAATCGGGCCCATAGCTCAGCTGGTTAGAGCACCTGACTCATAATCAGGGGGTCGATGGTTCGAGCCCATCTGGGCCCACTTGATAATCAGGCAGTTACGAGTTAAATCTTGTAACTGCCCTTTTTATTTGCACGTGATTTGCACGTTAAATTATACCATATATCCGAATCCGAGTAAGCAGGTTATTGTAAATCGGCAGTTATAAACCAACTCTATAATAAGAATATTAAGACGAGTCAAGCCTCAATTGAGTATCACTAAGAACATTCCGATTCAGGAGCCTTTCCCGCCGGAGGCACTCTTTGTGCATATTCTGATTCAAACTGACCCACCTGAGTAGTAGTGGTCACGATCAGCATAATTATGATGTTGACCCCCTTGGCATCTTCCTGTTAGTGCTTTGCTTTACAGTTTTTTTTTAAATAAAAGAACTGTGATAAATGGCTGGAAAACTAATGAACATGAGCAAAGTAAAACAGATCATCAGACTGAAAAAAAATGGTGTAGGGCTAAGGACCATTTCCCGGAGCCTGGGAGTTTCGCGCAACACTGTCAAGAAATATTTGCAACAAATAGAAACCGGGGGCTATTTGCTTAAGGAGCTCTTAACTAAGGATAATGAAGAATTAGAGCAGCTATTTTCGAATCCGGATCAAACATCTCAAGATCGGTATGAGGCTCTTGAAAAGATATTCCCCTACATTGAAAAAGAGCTAAAACGAACAGGTGTAAATCGCTGGATCTTATGGGCTGAGTACAAAGAAAAGCATCTTGACGGGTACAGCTATCCTCATTTTTGTTCATCCCTCAGACAATGGATGGGCACAAGGGGAGCTACCATGCATTTTGAGCATACTCCGGCAGATAGGATGTTCATTGACTTTGCTGGCAAGAAACTTCACTGGGTAGATCGTAAAACCGGAGAAGTAAATGACGCCGAAGTTTATGTAGCCATCTTGGGCTATAGTCAGTTAACTTATGTACAGGCAGTGCCATCCCAGAAGAAGGCAGATTATATCGGAGCCACGGAAAATGCCCTGCACTACTTTGGTGGAGTTCCGCAAGTACTGGTGCCTGATAACCTGAAGAGTGCCTTATATAAAGCAAATAAGTATGAGGCTGATTTAAATACTGACTTTGCTGATTTTGCCAATCATTACAATACTTCCGTCTTACCTGCCAGAAGTTACAAACCCAGAGATAAAGCCTTAGTAGAAAATGCTGTTCGTATCGCTTATTCCAGAATCTATGCCCCCATAAGAAACCAAGTATTCCACTCCCTTACTGAACTTAACAGGGCGATCTCTGATCAACTGGAAACCCACAATAACCAATCCTTTCAAAAGGAAGATCAAAGCCGCAGAGGCAAGTTTGAAACCACCGAGAAAGAAGCGCTGCAGCCATTGCCACAGGACAGGTATGAGATGAAGAGCTTCAAGTTTGTCCAAGTAATGAAAAACTGCCATATCCATCTTGCTGAGGATAAACACTATTACAGCATACCATATCGCTTTATTGGCAGAAAAGTAAAGATGGTTTACTCCGCTTCACAGGTATCAGTATTTTACAACAAAGAACGCATCGCTTTCTATAAAAGAGAAACCAAACGATTTGCCTATACCACCATCAAAGACCACTTGCCTTCTGCTCACCGGTTTGTTGCTGAATGGAATCCCGATAAGTTCCTTTCCTGGGCAGCTGGCATAGACCCAAAGGTGAAGGATTATATCTCCATGATCCTGTACAATAAGACCTATCCCGAGCAAGCCTATCGCAGTTGTGTCGGTATCCTTTCTCAGGAGAAGAAAGTTGGCAAAAAACGACTGATTGCAGCTATAGAGCGTGCCGACAGTTATGGAGCCTATAACTACAAAATAGTTGACAGAATACTCAAGGGAGGGTTAGACAAACTTGCTGAAGAAGATCCGCAAACCGAATTGCCTTTTCATGAAAATATCCGGGGAGCAGATAGCTACCGATAATCATAAATTATTCACATAAATAACTATTATAAAATGAACAGTACTGTATTAAACAAAATGTCAAACATGAAATTCTACGGGATGCAGCAGGTGTATAAAACCCTGCTGGATACCAATCAGCACCACTCGCTGACCAATGACGAGATCGTCAGTATGCTCGTCCAGGCAGAATGGGATGATCGTGAAAACCGCAAGATCAATCGCTATATCAAGACAGCCCGATTCCGGTATGGGGCCGAGGTGGAAGATGTGGATTTTACACATAAACGCGGTTTGGATAAAACCCAATTGCTCCGACTGGCTGATGGTAGCTTTATCCAGAAAAATGAAAACCTCTTAATCACCGGACCAACAGGGGTTGGCAAAAGTTATATTGCATCTGCTCTGGGACATCAAGCTTGCTTGCAGGGATACCGAACATTATACTTCAATGCTCAGAAACTATTCCCTCAACTCAACATTTTTAAAGCCGACGGAACATACCTGAAACAAATATCCAGGATAGAACGACACGACTTACTTATCATCGATGACTTTGGATTAAAACCTCTTGATACAAACGCCAGAATGATGCTGTTAGAAATCATAGAAGACCGTCATGGAAGAAGATCAACTATTATTAGTTCGCAGCTGCCGGTTAGTCAATGGTATGAAATTATCGGAGACAGTACCGTGGCAGATGCCATCCTTGACAGGATGGTCCATGCCTCTCACCGAATAGAGTTGAAAGGGGAGTCAATGAGAAAAATGAAATCGAAATGATTTTATAGATTTGTAAATAATCAGCCTGTTTTGAAAAGCATTATAGGAAGTGTCTTTCAGGGAAAACTCACAGGTGGGTCAACATCATAATTCCACGGGTCAGCATCATCATATTATGCACTCTTTGCGCATTTTCGGAGCTTCCTCTTTCTATCGCCTTTCAATTTCATATATCAAACCGGTCCGGGTTGTGGCAAGAAAAAATAGGGTGCTGGCACACGGTTGGAAATACATACCTGGGAAGGTGGAGATTTCCAAATTTTTACTTGCCATGTTCTGGATGTTAGGTTTGTAACTTGATAGAAAGAAAGCGGAGAAAAATGCTTTGCATGGGCCAATATAAAATGGGAAAAGCGATTTTGAGAAGAGCTTTTTCACCCATATTCTGGGAACGGTTGATGCAAGAGAGAAATATCGTGAACCCCTGGTTAAAATAAACCTATCACCTATTTCTCTCTTGCATTAATGGTTCCTGGTGTAGGAGAACTTTTTGCTGTTTCATTTGATGAGTAGATGGATTGGTGAAACAGCAAAGTGTTCTCTCAAAGAAGGATTTTGCTTTAGGATTTATGATGAATTGTCAGGCTAACTTTCTTCAATACATTGGATTTAACGTCCAGCTAAAATGTGTATGCACCCCAGTCGCTAGAAGCACTTGGGTTTCCGTTTGCATTATCCTTTCAAATAGCTCAGTTCACATATTCATTTTATTTTGTTGGGTGCCGGTATTTCGTGCTATTTATTGTTTCGACATCATTTATTAGTGAAATAAATTAGCCTGAAATGACAATTTTTGTCGAGGTTTCTTATTCCTATATATTATTTTCTTTATTGATTCAGAGACGTTGTTTTGCGTTAGGACAGTAACATCTTCATGCTCCTTGACAATATCTCTATTTAAATCAAACATGGGATTGTTTTCATCTAGATTTTGGTCATACATTACAGCACGTGGAATGTTGTACTCTTTTGCATAGCCCATTGCTAATCGTGCACCACTATCGAGTTTCTTTCCGGTCATTTTCCATCGTTCAGCAGAATTCTGTGCATAACTGGCGGCTAAAACTATAGTATCACAAAACAACGCTTGCAATCGGTCACGTTCTTTGTAACGGCTGCTCAATTCCATTGTATTCTTGAAATCATTTCCATATTCTGAAACCAGCAGTCCACCTTCTTCAACAATTTGATAAGCTAAGACTTTATTTCTTGCTGGTAAAATGCTATTCAATGGACTTGGCAGAATTGCGACCGTTTTCCCATTAGAATCTATAGTTTGTTGGTGAGAAATGCTATCACAACCAAATGCCAATCCGCTAACTATTGTCGCTCCATTTTTTACAAATTCAGCAACAATCTCTCGCTCTCTTTGCTCTATATCCCCTTCAGGATTTAGCAATCCAATGACAGAAATATTTGTATTGTCAATGTCTAATAAGTCAATGTTTCCCTTATAGTAGAGAAATACTGGCTGTTCACTGTCTTTAACATTTCCTCTATATTGAGGGAAATTGTGGTCGCCCAAAGCAACAAAACCATCGCAACAATTTTCAAATTTTGCAATAAGTTTTGTTTCAAAATCTTTTCTTAATCGGTCAAACTCTTCAACGCTAGTTGGCTCTCCTTTGATTGTTTTGTTTAGCAATGAAACAATAGTATCAACACTTTCATTGCCTTTCAAATTTTTTACAATCCACGCATTTCCAACCCCTTTGTAGGATTTAGCTATTAAAATATTTAATGAGTTATCTGTATATTTCATTTTAATGATTGTTAGAAGATCACAAGGTTCTATGTGCTGTTTTGCCTAATGAATAAAACACAATTGAGTTTGCGCCATTATCTAATAATGTCTGAATTGCATCTTCGTCTATATTAACCGTTTCTGTATATAAGTCATCTATTAATAGAATATCCTTCCCTTTCACATTTGCAGAAATAGTACAAGTTTTATTTGTAATGCCAGTCGGGAAATCGTGCCCGCCAAAGCCAAGGATTTCCGGAAAGAGGCTTGGCCGGCGTGATGAGTCTCACACCCCTTTTTCCTAAATCAAAATCGTATCGATCAAAACCCTTCCAAATAGATTTTTTGTTAGTCTCATTTGAATTGGTACTCGATGTAACTTGTGCTAATAGTTCATCTTGCAAAACGCAAAGAAGAAATGCTAAGGCTATAATTTTAATCACGTTCATATAAAGGGTCTGTAATAATTGATTTTTTTAAACTAATACTCCATTAAATCAGAACTCATACCGGGTACTTGCGGCACCTGATAATACCCATCGATGATTTGAGCAGGATGCTTAAAATGTTCTTTTAAGTGTGGGATATGTTCCAAAAAGATAGCTTCATGTCTCACTGAAATATGGTTGAAAAGCACCATGTGTTGATGGATCTGACCCATGTCGCCTACATGGGGAACAACGGGAACTTCAAATTTTTTGGACATCAAGCTGATGGCAATAAATTCTGAAATACCACCAACCCTTACAGCATCTACTTGATTAAAATGCATACACCCTGATTGCAGGTAATTCTTAAAAATGACCCTATTTGGCACATGTTCTCCAAGAGCAAGTTTGGTGTGTGCAATTTCGTTTGCCAATGTAACGTGGGCCAATACATCATCCGGATGAGTAGGTTCTTCAACCCAGTATGGGTTAATGTTATTCAGTTGCTTGCATACTTCTATGGCCTTGGGAAGATTCCATTGTTGGTTGGCATCCAGCATGATGGTGGCCTGATCTCCGGCGGTATCCCTTACCAAGTGTGCCCTTCTAATATCGCGTTGGGCATCTTCAGATCCAACTTTGAGCTTCATAGCTGTAAAGCCTGCATCCATAGCCTTGCCTATGTTTTCTTTAACTTTTTCATCGCTGTAATTAAACCAGCCAATGGAGGTGTCATATCCCCGATAGCCCGCCGTCAAAATGCCTTCTCTCTCGCTTTTTGTTGATTTTGCTTCCTGCAGTATAGTGATGGCCTCCCTCCTAGTCATAACATCTTCCAGATAGGAGAGGTCAAGTGTGTTAACAATAGTTTCGGCTTCAAAATCAATTAGCAACTTCCAAAGCGGAACATCATTGGC
>JAQCLE010000018.1 GCA_027592755.1 Bacteroidota bacterium
AAACGTGGCAAACATTAAGCATTACGGGATATTGCAACTTTATTCATAAAGGTTCGGATGAGTGTGAATGTATATCTTATAATTTCTCCACCTTTGGATTGTTATTCACTAAAACAATTCAAAAAAAATGAAAAAGTCTAATCACAAAGTAGCACTAACAATCAACGTATCACCGGAAGCTGCATGGCAGGTAATTGGCAGTGGTGAAGGTGTTGACCAATGGCTGGCACCGATCACGGCCTGTCGGGTAGAAGGCGATAAACGTTATTGCAATACAGCAGACGGTGAGTTTTCGGAAGACATTCTAAAAATTGATAATGCCAACAGGGCATTTCATTATGCAATTCCAAAGCAACACATGATCCCGGTTGGCTACATCACAGGAAAGATGCAGGTCTCCGATGCTTCCGAAGGCAAGGCAGCCATTGAGTGGTCATGGGAGTTTGATGTTGAGGAAAACAAAGAAGCAGAAGCGAAAGAAATTCTCACAGCTGTAGGTACTATGGGCATCCAGGGCATTGAAACCCTGATTAATCAATCCGTTGAGATATAAACTGCGATCTATTCCAAACTGGTTATTTTTTGTTGTAAGGGTTGTTTGGCCCTTGCAATCATTTGTTTCCCTAAATGATCTTAGAACATAAAACGCTCGACTTGTTTGGCAAGATGGTTTTTGAAAAAGCCATCCTAAGACCTCCTTTTAAGAAGGCAAATCCAATGGAGGATGAGGCTTGCTTTATGTATTTGATTAAAGGTGAAAATAGATCATTTTCTGATGTGGAGGAAACTGTTGTCACCGAAAAAGAGGCCTTACTGGTTAAATGTGGTAACTTTTTCTCTCAAATGTTTCCTTCACAAACAACAGGAACCTATGAGGCCATAGCAGTTCACTTCTATCCTGAAGTCCTCACAAAGATTTATGCAAACGAGTATCCCGGTTTTTTGAAAAGGAAACCAGGAGAAGGCCCTAAAAATGCGATGGTCAGTTTTAAAACTGATGAACTTCTTCAAAAATACTTCGATAGCGTTCTCTTTTATTTTGCCAACCCCGAACTGGTGAATGAAGAATTAATGATCTTGAAACTAAAAGAGCTTTTCCTCCTTCTTGAAAACACCCAAAATGCTTCAACTTTACATGACATTTTATCAGGGCTCTTTTCTCCAAAAACTTATTCGTTCCGTGAAATAATAGAAGCGCATTTGTACGCCGATATTTCACTGGAAGATCTCGCTGTTTTAACCAACAACAGTCTTTCAACTTTCAAAAGGGAATTCAGAAAAATACTTAACGATAGTCCCGGAAGATACATTAAGCATAAAAAGCTGAAAAAAGCAGCTGAAATGCTACTTATTGGAGATCAAAGAGTAAGTGAGGTGGCCTACACCTGTGGTTTTAATGACGTCACCGGTTTTTCTAAATCATTCAGAGAAAAGTATGGTGTGTCACCCAAGTCTTATCGTATAGTGAACAGACAGAATTGAGCTTTAACCTGCTTAGAGTGATATGGATCGATGAATCTTAGATTCTCGGCTTGCTCATCCAGGGACTGTCCTTAATAACAAATCGCCATGGTTTGAAGGCATCTTCTCCGGCATAATCAACACCTATTCTGTTTCCAGCTATTATTTGCTCTTCGGTCAAATCACAGTCCCTGTTTTCAATCCAGACGGTATCGCCTAATAGGTCTTGTCCGTAATGGCTGGTTGTTATTTCCAATGCCTGTGATAAAGCTCCGGGACCAGATGTTAAATCAGGCCTGACTTCAGGTTTATTTCTTCTTTTCAGCATCAAATCAACGCCATCAACTGGTTCAATCGCTCTAATCAAAACCGCATCGGCCAACCCATCAATATTGGTAGTTACATTGAACAAATGATGAATGCCATAACATAAATAAACATAAGCCTTCCCTCCTCCTTCGAACATGATTTCTGTACGTTTTGTACGACGACCATTGTTTGCATGACAAGCTTTATCATTTCTTCCGCAATAAGCTTCAGTCTCGACAATCATACCGCTCGTCAACTGACCAGCAATTCTCGTTACAAGGAACTTGCCGAGCAATTCCCGACTGATAGTCACAACATCTGGTCGTGTGTAAAAATCACGGGTAAGTTTCATGCTGGTAAAATTGGCATTCATAAATCTATATCCAAAAACGTAATGGGAGATTCCCGCTCCCGAAGTTTCGGGACACGGGGATGACGTAAGTCGTAGGGCTACCTAACCTAAAGCGTCATTCCCAACGAAACGAAGTGGAGATCAGGAATCTCGTTACATTTATAAGCATGAGCTCTCAATGCGGTAGGAATTTCAAAAATGAGTTCATCGGATTCATTAAATCCTGCTATTCCGGCGAAATAAGTGAATCCGACAACGTATTCAGTTTGATTGACCCGGGCCTTCAATTTGAAATGGTGAATATCCCTAAAAGTATAAAGGAGGAAATAGCCCTTCAATCGACAAGAAAAATCGGAATCCCAATTTGGGAAGATCAATGGCTCACCAAAAACAATATTATCAAATCACGGATATTATCCCTTGTTGGAAAATCAAAACGCATCTACGGCAGGGAAACTCACGCTGTCAGATTGAACAAAACTGAAGCCAATGAATTCCTTGGAGATAACCATCTGATGGGAGCAACATCTTCCAAATCTAAGTTGGGGCTTCTTCATAAAGAAAAACTCGTTGCGGTGGCCACATTCAGTAAATCAACTCCCATAACGCGGGATGGCACTCTATACCAGTCATTTGAGATGATCAGGTATTGTGCCAAAAATGCATTTAGTGTAGTCGGAGGGTTGAGTAAACTTATCAATCATTTCATTGAAACTTCCCACCCCGATGACATTATGACCTATATTGATCTGGAATGGTCAAAGGGTCGGAGTTTTGAGCAACTGGGCTTCAGGCATATGGGTGTCACTCCTCCACAACACTTTTGGATTAATCCCATTGAAATGATTCGATATTACCCTCATCGCTTGCCTGATGGTTTGTTAAATATTCCTGATGAACTGCATAACCACAATTATTTCAGAATAAGTAATTCAGGTAATTCGAAATTCATAAAGCTGCTGAAATGAATGACTCACCATTAATTGTGATTCTTGGAGCTACAGCCATGGGCAAAACAAAGGTAGCCGTACAGGTGGCATCGCTCATTGGGGGTGAAATTATCAGTGCAGATTCAAGGCAGATTTTTCGGGGAATGAACATCGGCACAGGAAAGGATTATCACGACTATTTAATCGATGATCATGAAATGCCTTGCCACCTGATTGACATTCACGAACCCGGCGATACCTATAATGTCTACCGATTTCAAAAAGATTTTGGAACAGCTTATGAAGATATTATGGAAAGGGGGGAAAAAGTAATTCTCTGCGGTGGAACGGGTTTATACATTCAGGCAGTTTTGGAAAATTTTACACTTACCTCAATACCCTCAGAAGAAACCCAAAGAAAAACCCTATTAGAGAAGACGAAAGAAGAGCTTATTGTTCAGGTTGAGGGCTATCATTTTCCTGAAGGTTTTCAACCTGATATTTCTTCGAAAAAGCGGCTTGTCAGGGCGATCGAGATTGGCGAATACCTCAAATCAAATCCACTAAGTGAAAACATAACTGCCAACCTCAATTACGTAATTTTTGGAATATCAGCCGAAAGAGAAACAAGAAGACAGCGGATAACAGAACGTTTGAAAAACCGAATGGAAATTGGTCTTATTGATGAAGTCCGCCAATTAATAGAAGGGGGTATTGAGCCTGAACTTCTCCGGTTTTATGGCCTCGAATACAGATATGTTGCGGATCATCTTGAAGGTATTTTAAATGAAAAAGAATTGTTTGAAAAGTTGGAAGTCGCCATACACCAATTTTCAAAAAGGCAAATGACCTGGTTCAGGAAGATGGAAAGAGAAGGTTATATTATTAACTGGATTGATGTTGAATTGCCCCTTGAAAATAAGGTTAGAATAATTGTGGATAACTGTTGTGGATAAGTTGATCAAAAAATGCCTGTTTTCCTAAACCGTGTATTTCTAATTTAGACAAAGTTTTCTTACCACCCCATGCATATAAGCCCCTATACTGTAGACGAAATTCGAAATAGAGTAGATATTGAAGACGTTGTATCGGATTATGTAAGTCTCAAGCGCAAAGGTAAAGACATGTGGGGCTGCTGTCCATTTCACAACGAAAAGACACCATCATTTCATGTTCGGCCGGATCAGGGTTTTTATAAATGCTTCGGTTGCGGAAAAGGCGGTGACGGCATCACCTTCATCATGGAGCTTGAAGGGCTCGGTTACACTGAAGCCCTGAAACATCTTGCCAAACGATATGGCATCGAAATCGAGGAGGAAGAATTAACGCCCGAGCAGGAAGAAGCCCATTCTGAGCGCGAGAGCCTATATATTCTCCTGAATTTTGCCAGTGACTATTTTAGAGACCTCCTCTGGAAACAAGAGGAAGGCATGAAGTTCGGCCTTTCCTATTTCCGGGAGCGTGGGTTCTCAGACGAGACCATCAGGAACTTTGACCTTGGCTACAGCCTCGACAAATGGGATGCCTTCATTATAGAAGCAAAAAAGAAAGGTTTTAACCCGGAGTTTATTGAAAAAGCTGGCTTGCAGGCAGAGAAGGATGGTAAGATATATGACCGCTTTCGTGGCAGGGTAATCTTCCCGATACATAATACCATGGGAAAGGTGATCGCATTCACTGCCCGGACCCTGAAAACACTAACAAAAGCCCCGAAATACGTCAATTCCCCAGAGACAGAAGTTTTCCACAAAGGGAAGATACTTTACGGTCTTTACCAGGCAAAACAAGCCATCAGGCAGGAAGACAATTGCTATCTTGTTGAGGGTCAAACTGATGTGATTTCTCTTCACCAGGCCGGAATACACAACGTCGTGGCATCCTCAGGTACGGCATTAACTGATGACCAAATCAAGTTGATTAGCAGGTTCACAAAAAATATTACCGTCCTCTTCGATGGCGATGAGGCTGGAATCAAAGCTTCCCTCCGCGGCATTGATATGATCCTGGAAGGAGACATGAATGTGAAGGTGGTAGCTTTCCCTGAAGGTGACGACCCGGACAGCTATGCAGCCAAGGTTGGCCCGACTGATCTGGTTAAGTTTCTTCAGCAGACCGCCAAAGATTTTATCAAGTTCAAAGTGGAACTTTATGCTGAAGAGGCTAATAAAGATCCGCTCAAAAAAGCCGAATCAATCAAGGAAATTGTTAACAGTATCTCGAAGATTCCCGACCCGGTAAAACGAACAGTATACCTGAAAGAGTGTAGTAAACTTCTCGACATTGGGGAACCTGTTTTGATTACAGAACTGAACAAAATTATCCTTACAGCGAATAGAAAAAAACTGAGGAAAGACAAACCTGCATTTTTGCCGGAAGAGATTCTCCAGGTTCCTGAAGCTGAATCTTCTATCAAACTAAATCTTGATGAGATCATCCATCTGCAGGAAAAGGAAAGCATCCGCCTATTGATGAACTATGCAGATCAAATGCTGGAAGGTACAGGATACGACCTGAAAGTGGTAGAGTACTTCTTTAGGGAAATTGATGATGGCACTTTTACGCATCCTCTCTACAAGCAGGTATTCGACGAGTTTAAGGTTGCCATCAGTGATGAAACAATCCCGGATTCAAAACATTTCCTGCATCATAAGAATGAGTCCATCAGGAATCTTGCCATTGAATTGATGAGTAGAAAGTATGAAATCAGCGATAATTGGGAGAAGAAATACCACATCCTTGTGAGCCAGGAAGAAGATCTACTCAAAAGTGCTTCCTACACCAATATCATGCGGCTTAAATTCCGAATTGTTCAAAAGATGATTCGCAGCAACATGGCCGAGATGAAGGAAGAAACCCCGGATCTGCAGGAGAAATACCTCAAGAAGCACCAGCAACTCAAGAAGATCGAAATGGGGATTGCTGAGGTATTGGGTAATGTGACGGTTTGATCTGATGAAATCAAGGACGTACATAATCAGACGTAATCGCTAAGGTCTACCTTAGCGAAGTTGGCTTTTAATTTACTAAGCGAATGTAGCCTAAGTCACTAAGCTGGAGCTTAGCGACAACGGCTGTAGCAGGTTCAGGCTTTTTTTTCCTATCAGAGTCTCCTGCCAGGTAAGCCCGCGGGTAAGCCAGGGACTCTGATGTAAGAGGCCCCAAAAAGAGACGGAACAGTGCCTTTTAGGTCACTAAGCTGAAGGTTAGTGACAATGACTGGCGTTAAGTTTAAGGAGAATTAGGTGATTCAAAAAAATGGCGTACGACCGATCCTACTCATAAATCTTTATGTTATCCGGCCAATGAGAAACTCATATAAAAAGGTCTAATAATATAAGTGAAAGAAATTACAATTGTCATTTACAATCAATAATCCGACTAATAGAAATGAAGACATTTATCACCGCTACTTAGATAGTATTAACCACTATAACTTACTGCCAAAACTCAAAGAGATATCTTAAATTGAAGGGTAATGACAATTACAAAGAAGGTTATATAATTGGTCAGGATTCCATTGAAAAAAAAGCCTCATCCGGGATCTGGTTATTAACCCTGTTTCAAAATATTCTCAAATAAAATTTATTACCCCAAATGGGGATGATGAAATATATAAACCGGATCAAATTCGTGGTTACGGATATCCGGGCCATAATTTCAATTTCGGATGGTAACAAATTTTATGAATTGATGGTAGCGGGAGATCGCGTTAGTCTGATGAAGGTTTTGTACAATGGTGTTAAACCTGTCACTAATGTCTCTGGTTTCGGAGCCTCAAATACAACCACAATCGAGGAGGCTTATTACGTCAAAAAGAATGGTGAAACAGTATATAAAGAAATTCAAGAAACCACTTTTGTAGAGGAGTTCAGAGAATACTTTGGAGATTGCGAATCAATTAGGGAAAGAATTTACAGGAAAGAATTAGGACCCAAGGTCATCAGAGAAATTATGAGGCTTTATAACTTCTGTCCTATATTATAAAGGGGCTGTCATTACTAAAGTTTCAATTTTAGGAGACGGAACAGTGCCTTTTAGATCACTAAGCAGGAGCTTAGCGACAACGGCGGGAAGTAACTGAGGATTTTCGATCTAAAACTCAAATGACAAAAAAAAAAGTCATTCCGAACGCAGAGAGGAATCTCTTTTTCCTATCAGAGTCTCCTGCAAGATAAGCCTGCGGGTAAGCCAGGGACTCTGTTGTAAGAGCGTGGAAAGACTTACAAAAAAATATTCAACCTATAGTTGAATAAACCTCTAATGGATATATGAACTTCAAATAATAACACTATATTTTCAGATTTATATATTTCGGTAAAATTCAAAAATCATTGATTCAAAGCAATATGAGCAACCTATATACGTAGTTTCTGGTATTCAAATTAATCAAAGAAATCTATGATTCAAACCCCCTTCTAACCTACCTTTATCGAAAAATCAGCAGTTTATGGATAAATATGCGTTAAATATAATTATTAACACATAATTTAGTATTTATTTAATATTTATCTATAATGTCAAGCCATTACCATTTCTGGGATTCACCCAACCATCAAGGTTGGCTTGGTAAAATTATAACCATAACCGTATTCGTTGTATGCAATAATTATGCTTCCGCTCAATTTCAAATTGTAGCCGGAGCCAACACCATAGATTTTGAAGGTTATGGTGGGGGTGGCTTCACCCAAACTCCGGCGGCTGGAGAATTGGATTCAGATCAATGGGCAGTTGATGAAGGTGATGATCAAACTTATGATCTTGATTTCGGTGGTAGTGTAACTACCGGGGCTTTGGCAGGAGGCGGCCCTATTGCTACACCTGGCACTCCGTCGGGGGGGCTATTCAGTGCTGATCTTGGATCTTCGGATGAAGGTTTCGGTGTTATCATTGATAATTCCTTCTTTAGTAATACGGCTCCTGGTGGTGCTGTATTACTAAAAGTGCAAAACAAAACTGGTGGAGTAATCACCGATTTTAATGTTGCTTTCAGCACACTATATTATAACATCTCCAACAAAAATATCAATGTGCAATTTTTCTATAGTACCGTACAAAACAGTGGATATACCAGTACAGGTTATTCTGTTACATCAGGAACCACCAATGCCTGGACCGCGTTAACTGCTGGGAATGAAAATATTACTGGTCTCTCAATTGCCGAAGATGGTTACTTTTATTTTAAATGGACTTTCGTTCCAAGTAACTCTGGTCCAGCAGACGCTATCGCACTCAATGATATTGTGATAACACCCACCGTTGTTAATCCCTCAACAACCACAACCGTTGTTGCCGGCGCAACTTCTGAACCAGCTTCTTTTTCATCGTTGATCAATACCGTTGGTGCAGCTTCAGTTAATTTCGATTTTCTTGTGACCGATGACAATGGTAGTGGTGGAGATGCGCTTGAAACCAAGATCAATACAATAACAATTCGACAAGGCACCGGCAATGACATAGGAGATTGGTCACAGGCTATTGTTGATGCAGAGTTGGACGATGGAGCCGGACCAACATTTGCTGTAACCAGTATTACCGCAACAACTCTCGTTTTCCCAGGGATGCCCAATTCTGTTGCCGGAGATATGGGATTTATAGCCGACAATGGAGCTAAAACTTATTCGTTAAAAATTGCCTTAAAAAACCCAACAGAAGGTACCGTTCCGAACACGTTGGATGGGAGCAATTTTGTTCTGTTGGTAAACAACTCGAGTTTCACCCTGGAAGCGCTTTCTAGTCGTCTAGCCGCAAGCCAGTCAGTCAATTCCGGATCAACAAATAATGCTGTAGCTGTGGTTGCTACTGAACTACAGTTTAGCAATATCCCTAACAGTGTGGGAGTCGGATTGGGTTTTAGCCTAACCCTTAGTGCTACGGATACCAATGGGAATGTTGACCTTGATAACTCCGCCTCAGTCACTTTGAGTGAGGATGATGCAGGAGTTTTATCTTCAGTGACAGGATTATCGCAAACTTTAAGCAGTGGCAGCTTTTCCTGGACTGACCTGATCTATGACGCAGTGGGTATTTTTCAGATAAGTGGTACCGACGGCGGTGCACTGACGGATGTCATCACTGGAGATATCCTTGCAGCCCAGGCTTTTAGGAGTGCCAATGCAGGAGGAGGGACCTGGTCAACTGCCGGAGATTGGGAATTATTTAACGTTGGAACTTCTATGTGGGAAGTATCAGGAGTTTCACCAACCAATGCAGTTGGCCCGATAACTATTCGGAATGGTTTTAATATGACGATAACAGCTGGGGTCACTGTAAACCAGGTTGCCATTGAATCCGGCGCTACCTTGAGACATACCGGTGGCACCTTGACCATTTCAGACCTATCCGGGGAAAGCGATGTTGTCATTGATGGAACTTTTGATTTTGAAAATGGTGCTCCCACAATCAATGCAGGAGCAACAATTGAGGTGAATTCAGGAGGAATTATAGAGGTAAGCGCTAATTCCGGTACAACGGATAATGTACTGGCCGGATCTACTTCAAGTGGTGACGTTATTTGGAATGATGGAGCAATTTTTAACTGGAATGTGACAACTGACTTTGCAGAGGATACCTATTTTCCGGATGCGGCCGCAGGGGTTATCCCAATTTTCAGAATTTCAGGCGCCATAGGAGGTACGAATAATTCCATGATATTAAATGGTTTACTTGAAGCCAACACTGCAGTAACCTGGGGCCAAAATGAAGACAGAACCTTTCGTAATGGCGTTATTGGAACCGGTGATGTTGCTTTTACCAATGGCGACATTTTCATTACAGGAGTGACAGCAGTCCTTGGGGGGACCGGCGCTCTAGGTTTAGATGGAACAACTGTGACGATTGGTTCAGGTACAACCCTCACAATGATTTCGGACAAAGTAGTCAATAATGGAACTTTAGCTATAGCATCCGGTTCGGTACTTAATTTTCAAGGTTTCGTATTAAGCGGAACTGCCGGTTTGACACTTTCTAACGGCTCTACTACTGAAACCACCAATACCCTTGGACTTACTACATCAATTGGAGTGTCTGGAACAGAGACTTACGGCACTATAGCTAACTTCATTTTCGATGGTTCAGCCGCTCAAAACACAAATTTCCCAACTGCAATTACTCAATTGAACAATATAACCATCAACAATTCAGCTGGAGTGACTTTAGATCAGGCAATTGCCATTGATGGCACCTTAACCTTAACCAATGGAATTTTCAGTACATCTTCCGGTAATTTGCCAACACTCTCAGCTACGGGCACTACAAGCGGTGGCTCCTCGAGCACCTTTGTTGATGGTCCTTTAGGCCAGAACAACTTTAGTGTTAGTACTACCTTTCCAGTTGGCGATGGGGCTGATTACAGACCCGTTATTCTTAATCCGGACAATGAATCAGACATGATTGTCGAGCACTTCACCGGAGCACCTTTATCAGGCACACTCGCCGGAGGACTGATGAGTATTTCACCTTTCAGGTATTGGACAATTACCAGGAGTTCAGGCACTGGAAATGTTACAATTACCATAACTTTCGATCCTGGTGAGGAAAACATTGTTGACCTTAATAATTTAAGGATCGCAAGGCGTGACGTAACGGGACCTACCTGGGAAAATGAAGGACAAACTGCGAATACCAGTACAACAGTGACTGGTTCTGCCAGTACATTCAGCGATTACACGCTGGGATCAACTGATACAGCGTTACCTGTTGAACTCATTGCTTTCACCGGGCTGATTACTGAGCGTGGGGAAGCCATTTTGAATTGGTCCACTGCCCAGGAAATCAATAATGATTATTTTGAAATACAACGCTCAAGGGATGGCTACGAATTTGAAGTGATTGGTTCAGTTACAGGGGCTGGAAGCACCGATAGACGAGTCGATTATTCATTTATTGATACACACCCCTACTTTGGGCTCTCCTATTATCGATTAAAACAAGTTGATTTCGATGGCCAATTTGAGTATTCGAATGTGATCTGGACAAACAATACCTCCTTGCGAGAGGGAATTGAAGTCTCCGTTTTTCCAAATCCTGCAGAATCTTCCAATGTTAATTTGAGAATTAGCACAGGTGATGAGAACAGTCCAATCGTAGTGAGAATCATTGATTTAGGTGGTAATCTCCTTTTTCACGGGAAATATCTTTTCAATGCATTTGAGCAGGAATATGCGATCTTATTACCTCCTGGTTTTTCTCCGGGGTTGTATATCGTTTCCGTAGAACAAGGTTATAATTCCGCCAATCTTCGATTACTTATTCGGTAATTTTCAAAGAGCTCCAACCAACCCTTTGTTGGTGTTCTTCACCAACAAAATAACTAATAAGCAGGATAAAACTGAATGAGAAGCATTGGGATTTTTTAGTGCACCATGATGATAGGAATATGCATGTTGGTGAAGAACACCAACATGGGCTTTAGTTTATTAATACTTTGTTTCTACCGGTTGTCAAGTAATTTTTTTTTCTATGTAGGAAATTGAATTGTCATCGATAAAGACATCCCGGCAAAGGGCCAAGAAGTTATTCATCAGGGTAGTGGCCTATGTCTACCTTGTCAACATTGCTTTTAAGTCACTAAGCGGGAGCTTAGCGACAACTCAAGCAGCCCTTGGTGTTTTTCCAAACAGTGTTGAAGATTAATCGTAATTACACTTGCTGACAAGCCTCAATTTTTATTAGATTTAACCAATTATTTATAATCTCTAAAAATATGAAAAACCAAACTTTCACCAGCTTACTTCTAATTGTTTTAGTCATCATGTCCGCATGCTCTGCTTCCAAAAAATTTGATTTTGCCGATGCTTACAAATTCAGTCACCATCGGTATCAGAAAACTGAACAAGAAAAGCCCGAACCTGTCGAAGAGCAAATCCTTTCGGCCTCTGTTTCTGAGGAGTCTCCTATTGTTAAAAATACTGTTTCATCCGTCGCGACATCTGCAAATGTGACTCCTGTTAAAACCTGGACAAAGGCAGAAAAAAAAGAGATCAGGAAAGAAATTAAGGAAGAAATCAAAAAAGTGAGATCCGAAATAAAAGAAATCAAAAAGGAAAATATTTCCAATTCACCGGATATGCAATCCAAGAAAGCTACTCAAGGTCTTGATGGAAAAGTTTATATAGGTACCGTTATAGCCTTAGCAGGTTTGGTCTTATTGATTCTTGGAGTAGCATCCCCCGTTGGCTCTTTGGCCGTAGTTGTGGGTCTCGTATTTATTGTTTGGGGCCTGATCCAACAAGGGAGCATTTAATTGGAGGGTCATTTAAAGGTTATTCAATCATTCTACCAGGCGTTCAAAGATCATGATGTTGAGTCGATGGTTCAGCATTATGATTTGAATGTTCGATTTCATGATCCTGCCTTCGGACACCTGGAAGGCAGTGACGCAAGTAATATGTGGCGCATGCTTATTGAACGTGGTCAGAATAACTTTCAGATTGAATACTCAGACATCCGAAGCATTGGTGATAAGGTGGCCGCCCATTGGGAAGCCAAATATCCATTTTCAAAAACCGGCAGGATGGTACATAATAAAATAGACGCGGAATTTGAATTTGTTGGTGATAAAATCATTCAACACATTGACACATTTAATTTTTGGAAATGGTCATCCATTGCGCTGGGAACACCAGGAATGTTACTCGGTTGGTCTCCCATTGTTAAGGGCAAGGTCAGAAGGCAGTGTTTGCTTCTTTTATCCAACTACACTCATAAGCCCAAATAGCCTTAAATATTCATATATTCGTAGATTAATCATTATTTGAGAATAGGTATGTGGAAAGTAATAAAGTACTCTCTGATAGTTCTTTTTTTATACACACTCGTTGGGAATGTTCTGCACCGGTTGGTATTTCCACAACCAATTCCCGATTATGAGGAGTATTTTAAGAAGGATATGGTTTTTGAAAACCAATGGGAAGGTTTTTCACAAAAGATCATCAAACTGGATGGTAATAAAGTCTTTACCGAGTTGATGATTAAACCCCTGGCTGATGGCCCTCCCCTTCACTCACATACCACTTTTTCAGAGACATTTGAAGTAAAAAGAGGGCAATTGACTGTCATCATGGGTAAGGATACTGTTATTTTGACCCGGGGAAAGGCTTTAACAGTTCCTCTTGGAATCCCTCACAAGCCTTTCAACCAAACAGATAAGGTAGTGGTTGTGGGAGGATCAAAGAGTTTTTTGCCAGTCGATTTTGCTTATTCGCTTTCGCGGTTTTATGGGTTTCTTGAGGAGGACCAGGCCAATACGAAGCCACCCAAAATGTTCCTTGAACTTGCCATCCTGCAATCACACTTTGATAGCGAGTTGAAAAGCATGCCAGGTTACATGCAGACTATTTTTGGTTGGATACTGGCACCTGCGGCCAGGCTGGCAGGATACAACATTTACCAGGAAAAATACGCTCCTATTCCCCTGAAGGATTCACAGTTCTGGAATTGAGGTCCTGTCACAGCGAGTCGAATAACTGTTCCATTTTCTTTCTCGCAGCAGTATCAGGCAGGCTACCCATCGCGGCCCCAAAGTTATCCGTTAAATATTTGGGCTTGGCTGTACCTGGAATGGCACATGTTACTGCCGGATGAGATACAATGTATTTCAAGAAAAACTGTCCCCAGCTTTTTATATCGAAGTCTGCTGCCCATTCTGGAAGCGTCATATCCCCAACCTTATCGAACAGTCGACCCCGACCGTATGGCAGATTGATCAAAACAGCCATACCGCGATCTGCAGCAAGGGGCAATATTTTGTTCGCCGCTGTTCTGTCATCCAATGAGTAATTGATCTGTATAAAATCTAAAGTCTCCTTCTTCATCATAGCTTCAAAATCAGTATACTGGCGTTGATTGGATGTACTCGCCCCAACATAACGTATTCTTCCCGACTGCTTCCATTCCCTGACTACGGGCATCACATTATCAAAACCCATCAGGTTATGAATTTGCATGAGGTCTATCTTGTCCGTTTTCAGTCTTGAAAATGATCTCTCCATTTCGGCAATACCGTCAGCTTTTTCTTGTTGTCTCACCTTAGTTGCGAAAAATAAATCCTGTCTATTGCCAATTTCCGAAACCAGATCTCCTACTACTTCTTCCGCTTTACCATAAGAAGAGGCTGTATCCACCAGCTTTCCACCCAACTTGGGAAATTGCTTCAAAACATCCCGCAACGGGGTGCGCTCCTCTTCAGATGTCCCCACATCATAACGACGCGAAGTGCCAATCCCCACAACAGGAATCTGTTCTCCTGAAGAAGGAATAGCCTTGGATATTATTTTCTGAATCAAAAAATCCGATGCCGATAATGGAAGTGACGAAATGGAAAGTGTTGCACTTGCTCCCAATGTTGTCTTAACAAAATGTCTTCTCGATGTTATCATGGTTCTATAATTCGGTTCAAGACTAAAGTAAGAAATGATTCCAATCAAAGCCAGCAAGCTTTGATGACTGGTTATTCGAATTCAACAGTTGAGCTTTTCTTGTCATAGAATTTACCCATGAATATGCCCACTCCTGCCCATATCGCAGCAATTACAGCACCAATGATACCGACAGCAGCAAAACCCAACCCCAGTCCCTCAGTCAATCCTGTAAAAAACCAGGCAGTGATAGTATCCCCACCCCGGTAAACCACTACATCTATTACAGGTTTTGCTTTGAATCTGGTTTCCTTATCTACCTCAGTAAAAAGCATCTCCCGTGCTGGTCGGGTAACCGCGTAGCTTCCTGCACGACGTATAACCTGAAGCGCCAGTAACACTGTGATTATTGGTGCAAAAGCAAGTATCAGCATTCCCGCACACACCAGGATCGGCATAGACGCCAGGGTAAGCCCTACGCCAAATTTTTTAACAATTCTACCTGTGGCAAAAAAGGCTATTCCGAATGTCAGCACATTTACGAGCCAGTCAATGCTACCAAGTATTTGAGTACGGGTTGCCCTATCATATACCTCAAGCAGGTTCTTCTGCTCAAAATATACAAACGAACCTATCATCGTATAGAGGAGAATAAAAACACCGATTGCCAAAAGATAAGGATCGGTCAAAAATAACCGGAAGCCAGCAAATGGATTACCACCAATTTTTATAGCGCTGAGATCAGCCTTAACATCTTCATTATGTAATTCTGTAGTTTTTAACTTTGCCAGATAGAAAATGATAGGGACTGGTACTATTAATAAAAATGCTGCGATCAACATTAAAATCTCTGTACCAATTATCCCTGTTAATATCGCTGGTATCATTGGGCCAATAAGCGCCCCGGCACTAGCGCCGGCAGCAATAATTGCGAATAATCTTTTTGCCTGATCCTTGTTGAAGATATCTGACATAAAACTCCAGAATACTGAAATGTGGAACATACTGAATACGCTGATCCAGACGTAAAACGATTTGTCAACTAAATCCCGATCAGTAATCGAGGAACTCAGATAAAAAAAGATAAAAGTTGCAGCAAAAAATGCATATATGCTGGGTACAAGGATTTTGAATTTCACCCTGGAGACTACAAAACCATATAAAGCAACTACGGCAGCACTGATAAAGAAATTCAAGGTCCAAAGGGAACTTACTTCCGAATCTGACCAATCGCTGGCCATTGCATCCCGAACCGGGCGCAGGATGTAATAGGAAGCCATTAATATAAAAACAAATAAAAAAGATAGGATGGTCGATTTAAATTCGTTGGGTTCAATATCTGCAAGGCTTTTGAAAATTCGCTTGATCATGATGGTCTCTTAATTGATTCTTTGCTGAAATATACGCGATCTCAATCAACCTAACTTACCGTTTATAAATCTGTGTATGATAATGATCAAATCCGCTTTTCGATAAATTTGATCAGCGTAAGCATCAGGCGGATATCCTCAGCGCTTGCCGTCATAAGTCTGTCTTTCAGTCGTTGGTAAAGACTCGGCTGACGATTTACTTCAAGTTTATCGAGAAGTGCAATTGCTCTCTTCTTTATTGCCTTATGTTCGGTATCACCTATGAATTCTGGTGCCTCAATGTCTATGTCAATATTCAGTTGAGATAGCTCATAAGCGAAGATCAGCACTGCTTGTGCAAGATTGAGTGATGGATATGTTGTTGCCATTGGAACAGAACTGACAAGATCGCACAAATCCAATTGTTCATTGGTTAGTCCATGCTCTTCACTGCCAAAAACCAGCGCAATATTAACGAGTGATCCCTCCTTCTTCAGGATGAGCTCGAGAAGGTCACTCACTTCAAAAATATCATGTCTCGATGTACGTTTCTTCGCACTCGTGCCGATCGAAAAATCAATATCATTCAATGCTGAGGATATTGAATCAAATGTTATAGCCTTTTCGAGAATATCATGAGATGCATATCCGGTAGTCCTTGCTCCTTTTGACAAATGATCGCAGCAATTAACCAACCTCAGCTTGTCGAATCCCATGGTTTTGATAGCCCTTGCTACAAAGCCAACATTCTCTGGAACGGCTGCTTCAACCAATATAAAGTGGA
This sequence comes from Bacteroidota bacterium, assembly GCA_027592755.1. GTDB lineage: Bacteria > Bacteroidota > Bacteroidia > Cytophagales > Cyclobacteriaceae > JAJCYL01. Next base: position 16,539 of record JAQCLE010000018.1, read on the forward strand.
CCTGGATCATGTTCTGCTAAAATAGTTTTGAAAAATCAGAGCCTTCATTAAATGGCCAATTAAACCAGTCAGCTTAGAGTGGATAGGTAAATTCGAATGATTGAACTATTTTGACCAAAAGAATTTCCAAACCAAACCGATAAACTGATTTCATCATTATGAATAACAAAAACCTCATCTATAAAGCCCTGAGAGGATTAGCCTTCGTGCTACTTGCTATTGCGCTTATACAATACTTCACCGGAAACGCAACGGCGACAGGTCCTTTTGTAACTGGATTTTTCGTTCTTCTGGCCATTGGTTTCCAGGGGTTGCCAAAGTTCAAGACATTTTCATACACTGTATGGATTTTTGCAGGAGTGACAGCATCCCTGTATTATCCTGCTGTTTTTCAGTCCGTAGGTGACTTTCAACTAAAACTGCTAATTGTCCCGCTTCTACAGATCATTATGTTTGGCATGGGTTCGCAGATGAGCATAAATGATTTTGCCGGCGTTATAAAAATGCCCAAGGGTGTGATAATCGGAATATTGGCACAGTTCACTATCATGCCACTGGTGGGCTTCACCATTGTTAAGCTTTTCAATTTTCCAACCGAAATTGCCGCAGGAATATTGCTTATCGGGTGTGCTCCCAGTGGGCTTGCGTCAAATGTGATGTCGTATATTGCCAAAGCAAATATTGCTCTTGCAGTGACTCTTGCTGCTATTGCCACGCTGCTCTCGCCATTTATTACCCCGTTCTTAATGGAGAAACTTGCCGACGAATTGATAGAGATCAAAGTTTGGGAAATGATGCTAGATATTATTAACATGATGATCCTACCGATAGTGGCTGGTTTCATCTTCAATCTATTTTCCAAAGTAGCTTCATCAGGGAAGGATAAGGTCATACAACTATGTTCTTATTTATTCATCATTATTTTGAAAAACTTTATTTACCTGCAGACATCGGAAGCCTCTTTTGGAGAAGTAGTCGCTTCTTTCGGTCGGGATATGTTTTGGTTTTTTGTATTACCGATCGTCCTGTCATCAATACTCAAAAGAGCTTTTGACGGATTTGAAACCTGGATGGATAAAGTCCTTTCATTTGTGTCAATGGCCGGTATTGCCGTGATCATAACCATCATCACAGCCGCCGGCCGGGACAGCCTTCTTGACGTGGGGTTGTTGCTTTTACTGGCAGTTTCTATCCATAATTTAGCTGGTTATGCATTGGGTTACTCATTTGCCAAGCTTTTTAAAATGCCTGAAAATGACTGTCGAACCATTGCTTTTGAAGTGGGTATGCAAAATGGTGGTCTTGCATCAGGCTTGGCATTGCAAATGGGGAAAATAGCTACCGTTGGGCTCGGGCCAGCCATTTTCGGACCGCTGATGAATGTCACTGGGTCTATCCTTGCTTCTATCTGGAAGGACCGTCCTCCAAAGGAGTGAAACCTATGGAAGACCAAGTTATGATCCATACCAGCAAGTCGCTCTTAATTTTTACCTTAATTGGTTCACTTGTCTTTATTGTTCCAGCAACTTGGCTTCTTACATTGCAAACATTCAAATTAGTTTTGATCCGATCCTTGTGATTTTCGTGTCCTCCTTCGGACTAATTTTTTTTGGTTTTGCAGGTCTTGTGGCGCTTTATAAACTTTTTGACACTAAATTCGGTCTTGTGGTTGACGAAGTTGGCATCCATGACAATTCCAGTATTTATCCTGAACATTTGATTAAATGGGAAATAATTAAAGCACTGAGAGTGCAACAGGTTGGGTTGACAAAATTTATTCTCATAGACAATAAAGACCCGGAAACATATCTGGCCGAGATCAGGGGGTTTAAGAAGAAATTTATGTTGAACACATACAAAAGATATGGTACACCCATTTCATTGCGTAGCACCAATTTGAAGTGCAACTTTGACAAATTGTATGAAGTAATTAGTGAAAGACTCCGTCGTGCTCAACAACATATTGTGAACGATTAGTCTTGCAGCTATCCTGAGTTTGCAACTCAGGATATTTGCCTCTGGTCGGTGTTATCACCGACCAGCCCAATGCTTTTTTCTTTATTAACCCGTTAGTAAACATCTTTACAAATGCTCTTCATAATGAGTGATAAATCCCCAATCGTCTTTATTCAATTCATAATATCGAGCCGATGAATACGTGTAATCCTCTGACAAATTACATAAACCGGCTTTTACTGGGTTGTAATGTATGTACTCCAACTTTTGATTAGCTACTTTCCTGTTGTACATGGTTGCCTTAAATGGCCTCCTTTCCCAAAAGTGATATTTCCTGTCGGTTTGAGTACTTCGATAAAGTTCTAATTCTTCAGGGGCTGTCTCCACCAACCTGAATTTGATTTGTTGAGCTGTAAATTTCAGAAACATCTGCTCAATGTTCTTATTAATCCAATCATCTCGTCTGCGCCATATCAAATGAATATGATTGGGCATTATAACAAATGCATAAAGCCAAATTCTGTTATCCTGTACCATAAATTTCAAGCTGTCCATTACGATATCTTTTCTCTCATCTGGCACCAGTAACGGTTGCCAGTTGAGACAGGTTGCTGTGAAAAACTCAATACCATGGAGCATCAGACTAAATTATGAAGATCTCGGCAGTTTTGGTTGGTGATAACACCAACCAAAGGCTAATTGCAAATGGGGAAAATAGCTACCGTTGGGCTCGGGCCAGCCATTTTCGGACCGCTGATGAATGTTACCGGTTCTATCCTTGCTTCTATCTGGAAGGACTCCCCACCGAAAGACCTCGAATCCAATTAAAGTGACTTGTCGTATTTAACCCCTCCAAACCAATAAAGGAAGAGTATACGTGATATTCGGTAGATGGCTGGTAGAAACACGATGAAAACACTAATTTCCACCGCTATATAAACCCATGTCTCAGGGTCAAAAAAATTGGATAGAACAATAGCAGTTGCCAAAATTATACCAACGATGATTAAGTAGCTGATGTATATGGCACCGATGAAAAAACCTGGCTCAACCTGAAATCTTAGTCCACAATATGCACACCTTTCGAGCATCAGTGTAAAATCCTTCCAGTGTACCGGAGGGTGGACAAACATGCCGGCCTTTCTACATCTTGGGCAATTCCCTTCAATTATGGCTGTTAGTTTACCCTTCATTACTATAATTCAATTGATAAAATATTATTTACGGAGCACAAGTTTAAACAGGATAAAACTTTATAAGCATCCAGTACTGATTTTAATAATGTCCGTGGCCAGTATAAATAATGATTATCTAAACGATGTTTTAAGGCACTTCGCTAAATTTCACTAACTCTAATAAGAACCAGAATTGTTATTTTGCGGGCTTAGTTTTCTATCATGACCCAAAAAAGACAATCAGCGGTTTACCGTTTTCTTGCAATCATTGAGAAAGTTGGGAATGCCCTTCCTCATCCCGCCACACTTTTTGGACTGTTTTCCATTCTTATCATAATCCTTTCCTGGATATTCTCCATTACCGGAACGACCGCTATTCACCCTGGCACGGGCGATACCATCTCTCCCTTTAACCTTATCTCCATCGATGGATTGAATAGGATTCTCACCGAAATGGTGAAGAACTTCACCGGTTTCGCTCCTCTTGGCACAGTATTAGTTTCATTACTGGGTATTGGTATAGCCGAAGGATCAGGCATGATTGGGACGGTACTCCGTCAGATTGTATTAAAAGCGCCTGACCGGCTGCTGACTTTCGTAATTGTTTTTGCTGGAGTTTTATCCAATACTGCCAGTGAGGTCGGTTATGTGTTACTGGTTCCACTGGGTGCAATCATTTTCCTGGCCGCCGGAAAAAACCCATTGGCCGGACTGGCAGCGGCCTTTGCAGGTGTTTCAGGGGGCTATAGTGCTAACTTATTATTAGGTACAGTCGATCCCCTGCTTGCCGGATTATCGACTGAAGCTGCCCACATTATTGACGTCAATTACGAGGTAAGTCCTGCAGCCAATTATTACTTCATGGCAGGATCAACTTTTGTCATTGCTGCACTCGGCACATGGGTCACGGAAAAAATTGTAATTCCAAGACTCGGGGAATACACCGGTGATGAAAAACCCGAAGAACTTCATCCGATTACCCTCGATGAACGACTCGGTTTGAAATATGCCACCATTGCTACGGTGCTGGTCACTTTGGTCCTTATCTGGTCGATCCTGCCAATTGGTTCGGTTGGTGGAACCGGAGGATTTCTTCGTAACCAGGAAACTGGTGACTGGCTGAAGTCTCCGTTCATGAGCAGCATTGTAGCGTTTATCTTCTTAGGCGCTGCTATCGCTGGAATTGCCTATGGCATTGGGGCAAAAACATACAAATCCGATGAAGATGTGGTGAATGGTATGTCCAAATCAATGCAAACTCTTGGCTCCTATATTGTCCTGGTATTTTTTGCGGCACAGTTTGTTGCCTATTTCAACTGGAGCAACCTTGGACTGATCATGGCCATTAAAGGTGCGGAACTGCTCAAATCCTCCGGCTTGGGATCCATACCGCTGATGATTGCGTTGATCTCTATTTCTGCGATCATTAACCTATGTATGGGAAGTGCCTCTGCAAAATGGGCCATCATGGCGCCGGTATTTATCCCAATGTTTATGCTCCTCGGTTACTCACCGGAATTCACACAACTGGCCTACCGCATTGGTGACAGTGTGACCAATATCATTTCTCCAATGATGTCCTACTTCGCCTTGATTGTCGCTTTTATCCAGCGTTATGATAAAAAAGCAGGCATTGGCACTGTTATTTCCACCATGCTGCCGTATTCGGTGGTATTTTTCATTGGCTGGGTATTGTTGATGGTGATCTGGATACTCATGGGGCTACCTATCGGGCCTGGTTCACCGCTGGATTATCAGTTTGGTGGGTGATACCACTTTATATGTTCTCTGTATGATCAATAAGCGCATTTCTGTAAACAGAGAAGATCCTTGATTTAGAGACAATTCCAACATATTCCTGTTTTCTATTCACGACAGGTAGGTTCTCAGGCCTGTGATTTTTCGAATTTTTTGCACAATACTGTTCATCTTTTCACCCAGCTGTATCACCCTATCACCGAACCTGCCACAAGCCATCTTCCGGCTTGGGTAAAGTTGAACTGTTCCTGAAAGTATTTCGTATTCAAAAATTTCATTGCCGGTGTGTAGGCATCAGTCAAAATGAACCAGATCAATTCACTACCAACGATGTAGAAAGGCTTCTTGCGCTCGATACTGGTAAAATCTGGATCACAACTTCATTGAAGATTGACGGTGATGAAATCCTTTTGAGTGACTGCGAGTTTCACAACTATTATTACTTTTTCTCAACCATCAGTGCTGATACGCTTTTTTATAGCGGTTCTGATACAATCTGTAACACTTTGAAACAAGACACACTGGCAAGGTTTAGCTGGCAAGTGATGGGTAACCTAAGAGGTCAATTTTCAGACAGCATCAAACTAACAGATGAATCCGGCGGCACAGCATTTAGAACGGTTAGAAGTGTTACAGCAAAAATTCTTGAATGGGAATATGAGGATAATGAGAGCCTTTATCGTGAAGAATTAGGCTGGTTTACTGGAGAGTTTAAATAAGCTCTAATTCAATTAATATTTGGCACTTCCTTTCTAACATTCAGGCTATCAACAACCCGTGAATAAATTTCCTGAAGGCTTTTAATATTATTCAAGTGATATCGAAAACTCTCCTCATATTCCTTACGCTTCAAATTATGTTTCATGAAAATTTCATCTTCAAAGTGTCTTAAAATAATCAAGGCCGTATCCGGGTGTTGCTTCAACTCCATAATCTTTCCTTCAGCTATATGAACATCAATCAGTATAGCTGTCATCTGATCAATGCTAAGAATCCCTTTTGGAATTTCCTCCCTATTACATCCTAAAATGATTAGGAACAAGAATGTTAAAAAATGTTTACGCATCCTCAATATTAGTCATTAAAGGGTAATTTTACGGCTCTATGCAGGATCTGCTAAAAAAACTCCGGAAGTACGAAATACGAATTCGAAAGGCAATTACAAGCCACATGCAAGGCGATTTTCACTCTGTTTTTAAAGGATCGGGTTTGGAGTTTGATGATGTTCGCCCCTATCAATATGGTGATGATACACGTAGCATTGACTGGAATGTTTCAGCAAAAGGGCATGGTACCTACATTAAAACTTTCAAAGAGGAAAAAGAGCAGACTGTTTTTTTTATTCTTGATGTAAGCGCCTCTCAGGAAATAGGAACTGATGGCAGAAAAAAACTTGATGTCGGCCGAGAAATATGTTCATTATTGACAATTTCAGCAATTAAAGAATCAGCCCAGGTTGGATTGATATGCTACTCAGATCAAAAAGAGGCTTATCTTAAACCTGCTAAAGGAATCCGACATTCTTACGAGATAATTAACAAACTTTTTAAGCTAAAGATAGAATCCCCAAGGACCAACTTGAAACATGCCATACAATATGCCCTGGGTACCATTAAGCGTAAGAGTGTTATCATCCTGGTTTCAGATTTTATCGATGAAGATTACGAACATAGCCTCACGGCACTGGCTAAAAAACATGACCTGGTTGTAATACACATTTATGATATTAGGGAAACCACGCTTCCCCGTTTGGGCATCGTACCCCTCTATGATCAGGAGAGTCAGAAAACTATATGGGTAAATACATCTTCCTCACCTTTTAGAAAAAAGATGGAACGCATTTACGGTTCCAATAGAGAAAATCTTGAGAAATTCTGTCGCAGGCATCAGGCCAATTATGTCTCTATAAGAACGGATGAAGACTATGTTCCCAAGCTGATTAAATTATTTAGAGTAAGAAACAAGACAGTAAAAGTCGGATAATGAGAAAATTACTCCTGCTTTTGAGTCTACTCTCGTCAGTTGCGTACGCCCAACAATTACAGCCAAAGGGAATGTTCCTTGCTGACAGTATCAGACTTGGTGAGGTGATACCCTACCAACTGGCTTTCAGCTATCCCATAGATATGGAGGTTCTCTTTCCTGACTCCACCCATGACTTCTCTCCATTTGAATTCACCAGGAAGGAATTTTATCCAACAAATGTTGACAGCACGCTCGCCACTGACCGTGTTGTTTATTACCTGTCTACTTTTGAAACGGATCTCGTTCAGCATTTGAATTTGCCTGTTTACTTACTGACTAATGGCGACAGTACAGTGGTATTGGGTATGGCTGATTCTGTAAATCTTATTGAGATGATCCCCATCATGCCTGATTCAGTAGCACTAATGGAAGACGTCAAGTACTTAAAGGTCAATCAGGCATTCAATTATCCATACCTTATTATTGGTCTGTCTATAGCATTCATTTTATTAATTGGGAGTTATTTAGCCTTCGGCAAGCAGGTCCAGAAAAAAATACGGCTTTACCGAATGAAAAAAGCCTATATAAAATTTAATGAAGACTACGTGAGTGTTTTTGGTGAAATCAGGAAAGGGGACAAATCAAAAACTGAAACCCTCTTGATTCTTTGGAAAAATTATCTGGAAAAGCTCGAGGATCGACCCTATACAAAACTTACAAGCAAAGAAATTTCCAATTTATCTGATGCCAAGAGCTTTTCAAAAGCACTCAAAACAATAGATAGGGCCATCTATGGCAAATTAGATTCAGGGGAAATTCTGAAGAATTTTGAAAGCCTCGAGGATATTACAGTTGAGCGATATAACAAAAAAGTAATAGAAATTAAGAATGGTTGAACAATCGTTTAATGAAGTATCCTGGTTTTCGGTAGAATGGTTCCACCCTGCCACTTTCCAAAACTTTACTTGGGAATACGCCACGGTTTTGTTTCTTCTTTTTGCAATTCCTTTTCTATTTGGTGTTAGGTGGGTTATATACTCCAGAATAAAGCAAAAATTATCTATTGCTCTCAACAAAAAGGACTTCAAATGGGAAGCTTCTACCTTATTCCGATTTATTCCTAACATTCTCCTGGCACTAACATATACCATGATAATAGTGGCGTTGGCCAGGCCACAAAAAACGAATGAAAAATCTGAGCAATGGACAGAAGGCATCGATATTATGCTGGTTATCGATACCTCAGAATCGATGCAGATTGAAGATTTTAAACCTAACAGGCTGGAAGCGGCCAAGGGTGTAGCAAGGGAGTTTATAGCCGGACGATTCCAGGATCGTATTGGTTTGGTAGTTTTTTCCGGAGATGCTTACTCAAAATCTCCTCTTACTACCGATTATCAACTGCTTTACACTTACATCGATGACATCTCTTTCGATCAAATTGAAAGCAGAGGCACTGCTATCGGAAGTGCCCTGGCAGTTGGGACCAACAGGATGCGAGAGTCAGAATCAAAATCAAAAGTCCTTATCCTGTTAAGCGATGGTGAAAACACAGCCGGTAATATCGATCCTATTACAGCTGCAGAACTTGCCAATGCCTATGACATTAAAATATATACCATCGCCATTGGAAAGGAGGGAAAAGTACCTTTCGGAACCGATTTCTTTGGCAGAACTCGATATATAGAGAATACGCTCGATGAAACCACCCTCCGGGAAATTGCAAAAATTGGGAATGGCAGCTTTTATCGGGTTTCGAATAATTCGGCCCTCGAAGAAGTTTTCGCCATTATCGATGGATTGGAAAAAGCAGAAATAAAGGAAACTCACTTCAAAGACACAACTGATTTCTACCACATCTATTTAAAATGGGCCATTGTTTTCTTTCTCCTTTGGATGTTGGCCAAAACAACCTTCATTTCAAACGTACTTCAGGATTAGGTAAAAAAAGAGCCCCAAAGTACTATCTACCTCAGGACTCAACCTGCTATGGAAAAAAATTTGATTTGATTCTGTTTTTGATATCTGTGTAAAATACAATTATTTATTAGAACAGTTTAAATATCATAAATTCTGATAATAAAACAAATTATTATTGAATATATTAGATATTTTTTTAAAACCTCAGAAATCAAGAAGGGAGCGCAATTTGCCATATCCCAACCGGCTGACTGGAATCTTCTCATCTGAATGCAGTATTGCCAGATGGGAATCCTTCTCAAACTGCTCAATTTTCTTTAGTTGTCCAATTGCAATAATATAGGATCTGTGGCATCTTATGAACTCCCTGGAAGGCAAGTGATCCTCAAGGTATTTCATTGTCATCTGTTTAAGAAACTTCCTCCCGTCTGAATGAATAGTGACATAGTCATCTGCCGCCTCTATATAGACTATCTTTTCTATGTCGATAATGTCAATCTTACTGCCCGTTCTTACAACAATCCTGGTTAATGGCCCTAATTCCCTACTTTCTTTGAGCCTTGCTATGCTATTATTATCGGAATTCGATTTTATCCGTTCATATGCCTTAATCAACGCCTCATTGAACCTCTCCTGGGAATATGGCTTCAATAAATAATCAACAGCATTCTTTTCAAAAGCCTTAATTGCGAATTGATCATAAGCCGTACAAAAGATTATTTCAGGAATTTTGTCAATCAATTCCAGCATTTCAAAACCTGTAATTTTTGGCATTTGAATGTCAAGGAACACCAAATCAGGTGAGTGCTCCTGAATTGCTTTCACTCCATCAAAACCGTTTTCACATTCGGCGATAATAATGACTTCCTTGTGTAGTTCCAGGTTAAACATCAACATTTCCCTGGCAAGAGGCTCGTCATCAATAATTATCACCCTGATCATGCAGATGGTATTTGCGGTATTTTAAGAGTCACAATAAACAGATTTTCATTTCTATAAACATTGGTGAGATCATCCCGATCATAAATCAATTGCATCCTATGACTTACATTCTTTAATCCAATCCCCTGACCTTTTGCTGGTACTCCGGATGAATCAAAAGAGTTTTTGATCTCAATATGTAAGATACCATCGGCAAGCTTTGCAATTAAATTTATCATTGATGATTCTGTACTCTCATAAACTCCATATTTAATTGCATTTTCCATCAATGGTTGTAATATCATATTTGGCAATTGACAAGTTTCAGCATCCGGACTTATATCCATTTGAATATCCAATTTGTCACCGAATCTTACCTTTTCAATATCAAGATAAAGCATGATATTCTTCAATTCCTCCGTCAAATTCCCAATTTCTTCCTGCTTGTTTTTAACAGAATACCGCATGAAATCAGATAACTTCAATATCATATCCCTTGCTTTCTCAGGTTTGTTTAGCGTCAGGGCGCTGATTGAATTAAGGCTGTTAAATATGAAATGAGGATTGATTTGAAACTTAAGCATGTTCAATTCGGCTTCTTTCACTGCGGCAGCAAGCCGGCTCTCTGAATTTATCTTTTCCTGTAAATCAAAATAGTATTTGACCATATAGTAGATCAAAACAATCACTGTATAATAAAACAGGCCTGCAAAGAGTTTGACGGGCATGAGGGTGGCAGTGTACTCAGAAGTTATATTAAAATATTGATTGAGAAAGTAGTTGGATAGGAAAAAACACAGACCGACTATGAATATACCCCCTACTATATGGTTAATCATAGCGAATGTCGGAGATAGATTGCTGCTAAATCGCACTGCAAACCAGTAGCTGAAGCTCAAGCCAGCAAATAGAATATTAAATGACAGACTATCCGCAACTGCCAAATCCATGCTGGTTTCAAAAAAATAGCGCAATAAAAAAATGTGGGCTGCACTTATTGCGACCCACATCGTGATAAAATAATATCGATTTGCGTTAAGTAGAAAAGGGTGATCCATTAAAAACTCTTAATCTCTCCTCCTCCAAAGATCGTTGTTCCTTTAATAATTAGCACCTGTTTTTGATCTGGAACTGTACCGAGAGAGGTACGCCTTCGTTCATCAGAAAATCCTCCAAAGAGAGAAAAGACCTCAAACTTCAGTGTCCACGATTCGGGAACAATGATCTTAGTGCCTCCAAACATTGAAAAAGTATCCAATAAAACAATTTCTTGTCCCAATTTTGCTTTCGATAAATCTAACTCCGACCCTCCCAATATAGAAGTAATCTTACCTCCTCTGAAATTCTGGCTTGTGACCTGGGTTTTCTGGCCACCTAAAATATTGAGCTCATCAATATAATCCACGTCATCTTTTGAATAGCCATGGTCATTATGCCGCCTTCTCAAAATTATACTGACCCCGGCAAGTATCAACAGTAAAGGCCAATATTGAAAAAGGGATCGAATTGAGATATTAAAGATATCCGGTAATAGAAAAACTGTGCCAATAATGAGCAACACAAGCCCTCCTTCCTTTCTCTCCTTTACCAGAAGAATGAACACCCCTATCACGATGAGGATCATCGGCCATGAAAAAAAGAAGAATGGGATATGAAAAGGAATAAAAAAGAGATCTCCCAATAAATTGTCCATTAAGAACAGTATCCCGATTGCGATAATCAGTACACCAACCCACTTTCGCTTATCATTTGATTCTGCCATTTTGATTTTGTTTAGTTGATTTATATTTCAAATAAACGGGTAAATGCCACCACTATAAATAACAAATCGGTGAACGCCCTGCCAATACCGGTAAACTGCATATTCATTAGGGCAATACCATAGTCTAATCAACAATTGTCGGTCGTTAATCTCAAAAAGCTTAGATTTATAAAGTGAAGCGAATTGGGCACGTGACCATAATATTGATACTGATTTCTTGTAATAAAGGTCAGAAAAATTCAAATGCTTTGGACAAGAGGGCCATAGTTCAGAATGTCACCCAGATGCTGAATGATTACCACAAGGATATTGGCCAAAAGGGGCTTACTGCTGAATTTGACTATTTGGATCAGTCGGCAGATTTTTTCTGGGTACCTCCCGGATATGAAATAGCATTATCATACGATTCAGTGAGGAATATTTTGGAAGGCAGTGCCAAGGCAGTTCGCTCAATTGAATTTCATTGGGATACCTTACAAATCTTTCCATTGTCAAATGAAATTGCAAATTATTCAGGAATTGTGAGTTCCCTCATGATTGATACCGCGGGCATCGAATCGAAGCGTTCAATGATAGAATCCGGAACGATCATCAAACGCGAAAATGGCTGGAAATTATTAAGCGGCCAATCAAGAGTATTACTTGCTGAATAAAGAAATAACTCGCGTTATGAAATTTATTCTTTTATCCATTCTAACATTTACCCTATATCAGACAGGAAGCAGTCAAAATTCTGTAGAGCCCGCCTTTGAAATACTCTCAGAATATCCTAACGTCAGGGATTTTACGATGTCTTCATCGGGAAACGAGGGTTATGTAACGATACAAAGCACTCTGGAAGAAATATCTGTCATTGCCAAAATTGTTAAAAAATGGAATATCTGGCTTAACCCTGAAATTGTTTCCTTCTCAGGAAAGTATAAAGATATTGAGCCCTCTTTTTCACCAGATGGACTGAGACTTTACTTTGCATCCAACAGGCCTTTGACTGAATCAATGGATTCACCGAAGGACTTTGACATCTGGTATATAGAGCGTGAAAATCCTGATAATCCCTGGAGTAAACCAATCAACATTGGTGAACCTATTAATACAGCATTGAATGAATTCTATCCTTCAGTCGTGGAAAACAAGAACCTGTACTTCACCAGTGATGCAACTGATTCAAAGGGAAGAGATGATATCTTTTTTAGTAAATGGAATGGGAACATGTATTCTCCTCCGGTGTCATTGAGCGATTCTATCAATACTGATGGATATGAATTCAATGCTTATGTTTCCCCGGATGAATCATTCATGATTTTTAGTGGTTATAATAGAGCAGACGGAATTGGCAGTGGTGATTTGTACATCAGTTTTCAGGACGAAAATCAAAATTGGTGTGCTGCTACGAACCTGGGTGAATCCATTAATTCCAAAAGCATGGATTATTGCCCATTTGTAGATTTGACTTCTCAAACGCTATTCTTTACCAGTAGAATAAGTGCGTTCAGTCTGGTGAACGATTTCCAATCAATTGAAGACCTTTCAAATGAGATCAATCAATATGAAAATGGATTGAGCAGAATTTATAAAGTCTCTGTTAAGGAATACCTAAAGAAACATTAACTCAATTTTGAGGCATCCTGCTCTAATGTCTCAGATATCATTACTTTTCCGAAGCACTTCTTTAAGACCCGAAAATTCACTTTTTCTAATCATTCATTGATAACATCCATTTAAATCAAACAACATAATAAATCAACATCAAGCCAATGAAGGAAAGATTGTTCTCCTATCGCGTTTTGATTCTTTTGTCGTTTCTGGCCATCTATGTTATTTGGGGGACAACTTACCTGGCTATTCTAATTGGACTTACTGGTTTCCCTCCTTTCATGATGGCATCCATTCGCTTTATCATTGCCGGTGTCATATTGGTGGGCTATAGTTTAATCGCCGGTGAAGGATTTCCCCGTAAGTCTTCCATCATTAAAAATGCTTTCCTGGGTTTGGTCGTATTGGCCGGGGGTCAGGGGTCACTTTTCTGGTCTGAACAGCACATTACTTCGGGTTATGCTTCAGTGTTAGTAGCGACACTTCCAATGTGGTTTGTCGCTTTCGATAAGGCTAACTGGAAATATTACTTCTCTAATCCATACATTCTCTCAGGTTTAATAATCGGCTTTGGGGGAATCGTCCTTTTATTTCATGACAAGCTCAACGAATCTCTATCAGAAGAGCAACTACATTCACAGTTGATGGCATCTGTCGTAGTTCTATTCGGTTCAATGTGCTGGGTGACAGGCACATTATATAACCGTTCAAGGTCGGCTCCAGGATCTATCTACAGCAACCTTGGATGGCAACTTTTGTGTGGTGCAGTCATTTGCTTTCTGATAAGCTGGATGTCAGGAGAGTTCGAAGTTCTGGACTGGTCCAAAGCAGGATTTATGGCCTGGGCAGCAGTACTGTACTTGTCAATTGCGGGGTCGGTCATTGCTTTTATTGCCTATACGTGGTTACTTAAGGAAAAACCATCTGCGATCGTTGGTACTTATGCATATATCAATCCAATAGTAGCCGTTTTCCTTGGATGGTTAGCTGCTGATGAGACTATCAACTTCAAACAATTTGTAGGCATGACCATCATTATATTCAGCGCAGTTTTGATCAATCTAAATCGTGGCAGAGTGATTAAACTTTCATCCAAATAAATAAGGACAAAAAGTCAGGATTATCTCATAAGAGATGCTACTTAGAATGAATTTTCAGAAATTGGAGAATTAATAGTTAACGCACATTGCCAGTTGAAGGGCTTCCCAGCCAAAATGGGAAAAGCGAATTATTATGAAGATGCTTGCCCGTGTGAGACGTTAACAGAGAAGCCGAAAACTAAGTACAAGCTCGAAATTGTTAAGATCCATTTTTTTATAGAGGGGGGTGATATCACATAAAGGCCAATGACAATTGGAAGAAAAACGAAGAGAAATATCAGGCTATTGAACAGCATGATGAATAAACATGTTATAATTTCAGGATATGATTATTAAGAGAGATTAAAGATATAATCTCCGCAACTCAAGAATTGATGGTGTTTTTCACCATCAATGATTTTAACTTACTTTCAGCATCTGCTGCTCAATACGTTCCAATCGATCACTCAATTCCTGAAGTTTATTAAGGATTAGGATGTGAGTTTTTTTGGCATCAATACCTACCGGACTTTCATCACTATGTATCGCACTGGCTATCGTATCATAAGTTTTTTGGTCAATTTCAAAATTCATATTCGTAATTTATTTAATTGTTGCTTCCACTTCACTTCTTTCTATTCGAGCTAATAAAAAAGCTAAGTGTAATAAGTCTAATTATGTCACTTTTCGCGTGGTACTACATCCTATCCAACACCTGGGGCATACCTGCAAGTGACACTTCCTTACCTGTTCCCATTGACTCGTAAATCTTATCGATCATAAACATGTCACGAAGGCCCATCATACCACTGGCCGGGTTCGGTGTTTTGGTCATCACACTCAGTGCTATGGCATCCATTTGTAACGCTTGCTGGTTCACCCGCGGGAAAACCATCGGACCAGCGGGTGTTGTCCCAGCCAGCCGGTTATATGAATAGGCAGGTTCAACACTAAATTCCCCTTGTTCCGCCCTGGCTTTGACATAGTTATATCCATCCTCGTAACTGGTTCGAAGTATATTTTTGGTTCCTGATGGGAACTTCATCGACCATTCAAGCGTTCCCTCAATGTCGCTGTAGAATGCCTTATCTTTGGTTTTTTCAACAGCAGTAACGGCGGTAGGAAGCTCACCTAAAGTATAAATTGTTCCTTGCAGGGCGTAGATACCAACGTCCATCATTGGCCCACCACCAGCCATCACCTTATCAAGTCGCCACCTTTTTTTGTCGGTCAATGGAAAAGCAAAGGCTGCATCGGTTTCAAGAACCTTACCATAAACCTGCTTTTGACCAAGACGCATCATTTCCAAATGGAAGGGATCGAAATGCAGTCGATAGCCAACAAACAAACGCTTGTCCGTTTTAGCCGCTGCGTCAGTCATCCTCTTCCCTTCCGCATATGTGGTGGACATTGGTTTTTCACTGATCGCATGCTTGCCAGCCTGCAGCCCCCTTATAGTGTACTCGGCATGCATGTTATTGGGCATCGCAACATACACCATATCAATTTCAGGATTATTAGCGATCTCCTCATAGTTGTCATAATTGTAGATGCTCTTATCGTCAAGATTATAATCGATAGCAAATTTTTCCGCTTTATCTGGGCTACCTGTAACGACACCAGCGAGGTAACAGTTCTTGGTGAATCTTAATCCGGGGCCCAGCTGGTTGGTGGCATATGATCCCAGACCCACCAGTGCTATGCCTAGTCTATCCTTATACAGTTTCTTCCTGCTAATGATATTAAATGCTGGCAATGATCCAATAGCTAAAACACCGCTGGTCTTTAGTGTGGTTGATAGAAAGCCTCTCCTTTTCATGATATTATAATTTTAGGAATTAATTCAAATATTCAATATGCTTAATTTAAGGAACCAAGATGACAGATAAAAGATTGACGGACAATAGTTACAATCTCAGACCGCCAATTTTTTATATGGGTGGATATTTATAATTGAGCCGATTTTAACTTTTTTGAAAAATTGAATCCTTGTTCTAATAATCTTCCTAAAGTATAAACTGAACTCCGAAGATCAAGCCGGTTTTTCTAACATTAGGTCTTCCCAAATAGGTCATTCGTTGCATTATGCCGAAGTAGAAGAATTTGAAGATATTTTCGATGCCTCCACCCAACTCTATATAAGGTTTTGCACCATCGAATGTTGTAAACGGAAGTCTCTGGGTTCCATCACATTTGTCCACCAGCACATTGATTTCCTCCAGATTCTCACTTCTCACGGAGCCCATTGCGAAATTTGCATTACCTACCAATCTCCATTTTAGCTTTTTCATCAGTGGAATTTTGTTAAGAATAAGCCCTTCAAACTGATGGCGGTATTTCAATTCAACATAGCTATCCGATACAAATTCAAAGAAGTCCATCTGGTTGAAGGCATAACTGTAATAAACCGGATATTCGTTTCCAATATGTGTCTTAAGTAAAGGATAAGGAACCTGCCCAAAAATGTAACCTCCATCTATCCGGATGTTACCCGAACCTATTCCTCCCATCCTCACCTTTTTTACAAGCTTTCCTGTTAACCGATGAAAACTAAAGTCACTCCCGAAGGTATTGTCCAGACCGGCTGTATATTTCAGTGAAATGACCGGCGACCGAATTGTTCCAAAGTTAACCTGGGAGTTATCGTTGACGCCAACAAGCTCATCCCTGGCATAGCGTAATTCAAAACCTATTTCTGATGTTTGAAACGAGGAACCAATTGGTGAATCGGTTCTATCCTGTTGTTCTTTGTAGCCGAATTCTTTTAGAGGTTCAAAATATTGATATTTCAATGATACTTTGGTTGTCAAACCTTTGAAAGGAGTAGATTGAAAGTTAATGGCGTTAGTATAATGCATAAAAGGATGCTGGAGCGTCCCAAACTTAGAAAAACTCCTGAACAGTGGGCTCGTCAATGCATCGTCATTAACAATCCACACCGGGTCGATATCCTTCCGATGGTTAATTCCTAAAACTGTCCAGTGTTCCCGTGATAAAATGAAGTTGGCACCTCCACCGTATTTCCATTCCTGATCTCTTAAACCATAGGCTGCATCTCCCCAAAACTCAACTTTTTTACTAAATTTCTCATTTGTCCTCCCTCCCATACCAAGCCTGACACCTTCAACATCATTGTTTGCCCAAAGCAGCCACCACGGGCCAAGATCAAATTTGCCTACATCGTAATAACCAGTTCCAGCAATTTTTACCAGATCAGTAGCAGTTTTGATGGTTGGAATCGTTTTGAGCGTATCAATCATCCGAAATACATTGACTTCAGTAGCACTTAAGGCTTCATGCCGGTTCGTTTCCCAATATGTTACATCATAATCCCTGACGTTAATGTCTGTTTTTATTGGTTGTAGGTAGAAATCATCCGGGTGAGGATTATTTACTTGGATGTCCCTCAAAGAAGTATAGAATTTGAACAAAAGTCCTGTAGCATCTTTTCCAATCCCAATGGCATCAACTACCACCCTGGTTTTAACAGGTATCCATCCCATGCCTTCATCTATCGGCACGAGATCCTGCTGGATTTTCAAACGTCTTATAAAATTGAGGTTGGCACTTTTATTTACAAAAGCATCGATTCGTTTAAGGGCATATTCATCTTTGGCAATCCACATGGTGCCCTGAAATGCCAGGTCCTGATCACGCTTGGGCCAAAAGTCTAATCTGTAAGTGAAGATTGAATCGAGATATACACTGTCAACCAGGTCATACTCATAGGTTGCTTTTGAAAAATCCCCAATTGGCGATGCGAAATCCTTACCGAAAATATTGATCCAGTTCTGATAGAAATTGTACTCTTGAAATGTACCCCCTATAATCTGTGATGTAAAAGAACCATCTTCAATCCCAACACCGGAAATTTTGGTTTTCAGCACATGCTCATACTGTAGTTTTGGATTATTTTTAAAATAGTAATTAGATATGGCTTCAGACATAAAGATTGGCAATACCGGCTCACCATCTTCGCCTGCGACAACTTCAATACTATCGAGTACTGAACTTACTTTGCGCACTAATTTCCGGTCCTTAAACCGATCGCTCATGTTACTTACATCAACCTCAATTTTCGTGTAACTTTCATACTGGTAGGCCTTAATGTTTCTTTTATTGTTTTGATCTTTCCTGCTGACAACATTCCTTAAAATTGGAAACGCCGGATTCTCTCCTGCAATGACGGTTACTCCTTCAAGTTTGACAACCTCCTCTTCCAACTGAAAGTCAATAACCTGATCTTTTCCTTTTTCAATTGGTTTGGCTTTCCTTATAAAACCAATGTAAGTAACAACAAGTGATTCTGACGGATCGGAGGTACTGAGAGTATAATAACCATCAAAGTCAGTTGTAGTCCCTTTTGTAGTTCCTTCCAAAACTACGTTAGCAAATGGAACCGGTGATCCAGTTAAAGCTTCCTTTACCCGACCTTTAATGGTGGTTTGCTGCGCCAATAAATCGCAACATGAAATAAATAAAAGCAATAAAACCGGAAAATGAAGTAATCTCATTGATCGTTTTGCGTATTCAACAATTTAACCTACCTGGTAACTACCAATGAGTCCTTTGGCTGTGTTTGAATGCTTCGCCAAAATTACCCACGAATGACGAATAGAAGTATTAAAACGGATTCCAATTTGTAGAAAACTCTAATCGATCTGTAAAGGTTCCTTTGCTCCAAGAAATTTTGGAGAAGTGTTCATAATGTAAAGATCAAATACAGCCAATGTCCGTGCCAGGTATTCTCTGGACAGAATCAATAATCTATTTGAAGATTGGACATCCATTGCTGCAAAACCAACAACATCAAGACCATAATATTTTCCAATAAAAACAGCCCTGTGATTGTGAAATTGTTGTGTGACAATTATAAAGCTATTCTGATCAAACACTTCCTTACATCTTATAATGGAATCGAGTGTGCGAAGCCCTGCATAGTCCATGGTGATATCTTCCGCAGGAATTCCCATGTTGACAAGTTCGTTTTTCATCGTTTTCGGTTCATTGTAATAGATAGTTTCATTGTCTCCGCTTACAATAATATGTCTGATTTTTCCAACATTATAGAGCCTAAAAACTGCTTCCAACCGGTTTTGCCAATAATTGTTCACCCCTCCTCCAAGAACATACTTACTTGTTCCTAGCACCAGAGCCACATCATATGATGGAACCTCTTCTATATCCCGATAAATACTCGAATTCGTCGATTGAACCACCCAAAAATTGAGTGATACTATTATCAGAAGCACGGTCCCTATGGCTGAAAAAAATGCCTTAATTATTCTTTTCATGCAATGGGCTCAGTTCCTGGCTCATCTTAACCAGCAGTTTATCTGCATTTCTTAGATGACTTTTGTACCATTCAAATTTCAAATTTTCAATCTCCTGTGCTGTCAACTTATAATTAATATTCGACGACCGTAGTTTGTTCCCAAGGGTTTGAAGACAGTTCGCCACACTTACCGACAAATTAAAGCTTTCGGTAAAACCATACATCGGAATGTTTACAATTTCATCGGCATTGTCCCGAGCATAATCAGACAATCCCTTGTATTCAGTACCAAATACCAGGGCTAATTTGTTCTCAATTCCCAGTTCCTCAAGAGATATTGAGCCAGGTTTTGGATCAACAGCAAGGATTTTATATCCATCTTTTTTAAGTCTCTTGAAACACTGACCGGTGTTATTTTCTGTATCGCTGTATTGAAAAAATGTCAGCCATTTTGAAGCTCCCTTAACAACGTCCTTATTGACTTCGTATTTATGTTTATTCTCAATAATATGCACATCTTGTATGCCCTGACACTCACACGTTCTGACCACTGCACTCGCATTCTGTGGTTTGTAAATATCCTCCAAAACCACGGTGATGTGTCGGGTTCTATCAGTCAAGACCTTTTCGATAATAGATTTTCTTCGATCCGTAAGAAACTGGCCAAAATATTCTATACACTCCCTTTTTGATGGTGTTGGCATTCAATGGAATTCAAAAATTAAAACAAATCCAATTGATCATCCTTATCTTGTTTTATATCTAAATCAATGGTGGATCCCACGTCAAATGACTCGGATGCTCCTTTCTGATCTTCTTTTTTTTCAGTGATGATGGCTGGTTTTTGTTTTGACTTATCTATATCCTCTGATAGTATTGATTGTTTGGTGATATTGTCCATATCTTCTTCAACACCAATACCATCAATATTGGATGCTATTGGCTCGATGTCTACCTGAGTTGATTTAATTGAAATTGGTTTTTGAATTGGAAATTTATTGCCGATGGACTTCCATCCTTTCACATCTATCAATTCTGACAAATCCATGGAAGTGGTCTCCTTTATCCCTGATTTTTTAAAAGCTACATCCACTTGAAGATTGTCGCCTGTATTGGCAAAATGAATCCTACTGCTTCGAGATTCTGCTACAAATGCAAATCGTTTATTTATTGTAGTCGTTTCTATCTGGAACCTTTTGATATAGTCTGTCTTTGATTCACCGTCATAGTAAACAACCGAAACCGGTTTTTTCGGATTGAACTTTCTTATGAACACAATTCTATCAAACTCATAGCGATTAGTTAATTCAAAGCTTGTTAATTCATAGGATCCGTCCCTGTAAATGACCAGAATGAGGTCATCATTTCGGAAATTGCCTGTGTACGTTCCTCTGCCGTCTCTATTCAATCGCCCAATTGAATCGTCATACCAGATTTCAAGTCCACCAAGGGTTGATTTTCCAGCCTCCTTTAAAACTATTTTCCTTATTGGATATTTCGTGAGTGTATTCCCTCCTGCTCCTCGACCCTTTATTTCCAATTCTGAAAAATCAAAATCCAACACTTTCTTCCGGGCCTTACTTCCCGAAGTAAGATTTATTGTTATCACCTCAGCCTCACCATTCGGATTAGCGGAGAAATACAACACTTTTGAATTATTATGACCCTTAGTAAGATCGTATTCCTTATCTCGGGTCACAGCCATTACCTGAAAGCGTTTAACAAAAGTTTTTCCTGATTTGCCATCGACGTAGGCCATATTATACACCATTCGCTCATCGCTTTTCTTAAAAACATGGACCCCATTCTGCAGGATATTCTTTCCAACAAAAACCTTTTCCCCAATCTTTGTCACTACACATTTGCCATCTTGTCTAAAAACAATGATGTCATCCATATCGGAGCAATCACAGACAAACTCATCTTTCTTGAGGCCGTAACCAATAAACCCATCGCTCATGTTAACATAAAGCCTAGCATTGTTGGCCGCAACAACGGAAGCTGTAATGGTATCAAAAGTTGCTATTTCTGTCTTTCTCTCCCTTCCTTTTCCATATTTGGTCAGCAAATTCTCAAAATAAGAAATAGCATAATCAACAATGTTCGCCAAATGATGCTCTGTTTCCTTGAGCTCTTCTTCAAGACGCTTCATCAATTCATCTGCCTTAAAAGCATCAAAACGTGATATTCGCTTGATCTTGATTTCGGTCAGACGAACAATATCTTCTTCGGTAATTTTCCGATAAAATTGCGATTTAAAAGGATCAAGGCCTTTATCTATTGTGTCAATAACAGCCTGCCATGTTTCGCATTCTTCGATATCTCTGTAAATCCTGTTTTCGATGAATATCTTTTCCAATGAGCTAAAGAGGATCTTTTCCAATAACTCACCTTTCCTGATTTCAAGTTCCCTTTGAAGCAGGTCAACTGTTTGTTCCGTACTAACCCTAAGAATTTCAGAAACGGTGAGAAAATGGGGAGTGTCTTTAATGATCACGCAGGCATTTGGTGATACGGAAACTTCACAATCAGTAAAAGCATATAAAGCGTCAATTGCGATATCAGGAGACTGACCAGGTGCCAGTTGAATCTCTATCTCAACGTCCTTTGCTGTATTGTCAACAACTTTCCTGATCTTGATCTTTCCTTTTTCATTGGCTTTTACAATACTTTCGATTAAGCTTGTCGTCGTGGTTCCAAAGGGAATTTCCTTAATTAGCAAAGTCTTTTTGTCAAACTCTTCAATTTTGGATCTGATCGTAATTCTCCCCCCTCTTTCACCATCGTTATAATCTGATATGTCCATCATTCCTCCTGTAAGGAAATCAGGGAATATTTTCGGCCTTTTGCCCTTTAGCAATTTGATGGAAGCATCAATAAGTTCGCGAAAATTATGAGGTAATATCTTTGTTGATAGCCCAACAGCTATTCCCTCCACACCCTGGGCCAGGAGCAATGGGAATTTAACCGGCAGCGTCTCCGGCTCCTTTTTGCGGCCATCATACGACAGCTGCCAGTTGGTTGTTTGTTGATTAAAAACAACTTCAAGAGCAAATTTGGAAAGTCGGGCTTCTACATATCTTGAAGCCGCGGCCCGATCTCCCGTTCTTACATCACCCCAGTTACCCTGGGTATCAATCAAAAGGTCCTTTTGACCCATGTTCACTATGGCATCACCTATAGAAGCATCCCCATGGGGATGGTATTGCATGGTGCTACCGATGATGTTAGCCACCTTGTTAAACCGGCCATCATCCATCTCCTTCATCGCATGCATGATCCTTCGCTGTACCGGTTTAAAACCGTCCTCAATAGCAGGAACCGCTCTTTCCAGAATCACATAAGACGCATAGTCTAAAAACCAGTTTTCATACATCCCGGAAACAGGAATAACATCATGGATTACTGCTTCATCCTGGTATTTTTCTTTAGGATCTTTATGCCCGTTTGAATCTTCAGCCATTTACTATTAATTCATAAATCAAATAATAAGAAATACTTAGTATCAATGACATCAAGTTACCCACAAGAAAATAGTCATTTGATATCGCATCCTCTTTGTCCTTGAGACGAGTTCCTATTTTAATTGCACCAAAAACTATAAAAGATTGTGGTAACCCATTCACCAAGGACATAAAGAGGAACAACCGTTCTAAATTTCCTTTGATCACACTCCGTATGCTAATTTTATTTTTTCCGTGATTGAAGTACTTGTCAAATAGCCTGAAAAGTAAAATTGAAAGTAATTCACCTACAATTAAAACCACTAAGAAACTGAACACGTAATTCATGAAGCCAGTGATAGAATTAGAGCTTTAGCAATCCTATATTCCTCTATCTTTAGCGACTCTCGCTTTCTCCACATAGAAGATGGATCCCTGTCAAATAAGGGCGCTACTTGCTTATAATTATTATTTGCTATCAGCTCATAAGCAACACCCCTGTCCTTTTTTTTCCAGTCATCATAAATAGATTGATATAACCTGAATGCATTATTTAGCCTATCCATCTTTATTCCGTCTTTCAATCCAGAGACTTCTATTCTTGATCTACTCTTTTTAAGAGCATTGAGTTTTTCCCTGGCTTTGGTCAACCCTGACCCTAACATTTCATAAGCTTCCTTTTCGTTTATTTCAGTATCAATCTCTCCGTAGTTAATAGAATATCGCAGGTCAAAGTTGTAAGCCAGCAATCTACGATCAAGCTCAAAAATGGCAGAAATACATGATTTGAGCGATTTTAACACACCTTGAAATTCATCACCCAAAGTTATGGTTAAGGGGGACTCCACAAATTGCCTGTAATCGGAATTAATTCTATTCACCTCTAATTTCAAATTCCTCATTAACTCCCTTGAGTCCTTTTCAGCACTCAATATCACATCACCCATTAAAATATAACTTTCTTGCATTATTTCTGCAATTATTAATTATTTGCAATAATATTACAATATACAATATATTGCAATTTTTATGCAATTATTAAACCTCAATCAATGCATCCTCTTTCCATGAATTGTTGAAGACGTTCGTCTCATCGCTTTCATCCCCTTGAACCAAATCCTTTTCCACTTTCAAGTTTTTGATAATAAAATCCTGTCTGTCCGGTGTGTTCTTACCCATATAAAAGGTCAGGAGCTGCTTGATGCTGGTATCTTTCATTAAAAGAATTGGCTCCAGACGTATAGTATCACCAATAAATTTACCGAATTCATCCGGTGATATTTCGCCCAGTCCTTTAAACCTGGTGATTTCCGGCTTTGTTCCAAGCTTCATTATTGCCCGCTGTCTTTCTACATCGCTGTAGCAATAAATTGTTTCTTTTTTATTCCTCACCCGGAATAGTGGTGTCTCAAGAATAAATACGTGCCCATTCCTCACAAGGTCAGGAAAAAACTGGAGGAAAAAAGTCAACATCAAAAGCCTGATGTGCATCCCATCTACGTCCGCATCTGTAGCGATGATTATCTTCCTATATCGTAGACCATCCAACCCGTCTTCGATGTTAAGCGCATGCTGCAGCAAGTTAAATTCTTCGTTTTCGTAAACCACTTTTTTTGTTAAGCCAAAACAATTGAGTGGCTTTCCCCTTAAGCTAAATACTGCTTGTGTCTGCACATCCCGCGACTTTGTGATTGAACCACTGGCCGAATCACCTTCGGTGATAAAAACTACTGTATTTTCCCTTTGCTCATTTTTCAAATCGTCAAAATGGACCCTGCAGTCTCTTAACTTCTTATTATGAAGGTTCGCCTTTTTGGCCCGTTCGTTTGCCAGCTTCTTAATTCCGGCAATTTCCTTACGTTCTCTTTCTGACTGCACGATACGCTTTAATAATGCATCTGCAGCGTTGGAATTCCTGTGGAGATAATCATCAAGATGCTTCTTGACAAAATCATTAACAAAGCTTCGCATGGTAGCACCTTCCGGGGCTATGTTTATTGAGCCGAGTTTCGTTTTTGTCTGGGATTCAAAGATTGGCTCCTGAACCCTTACAGCAATTGCTCCAACAATACTCGCCCTCACATCAGTTGCATCGAAGTCCTTTTTATAGAACTCTCGCACAGTTTTCACAACCGCCTCCCTAAACGCTGACAAATGTGTTCCTCCCTGGGTAGTGTACTGTCCGTTGACAAATGAATAGTACTCCTCACCGTATTGATTGGAGTGCGTCAAAGCTAATTCGATGTCATCTCCTTTCAAATGTATAATGGGGTAACGCAAATTATCCTCATCGACTTTTCGTTGAAGTAAATCGAGTAGGCCATTTTGTGAAAAGAATTTCTTTCCGTTGAAATTGATGGTCAATCCCGCATTAAGGAAAGCATAATTCCACATCTGGTCTTCAAGATATCCCGGGATAAAATGATAGTTCTTAAAGACTGTATCATCAGGTTCAAAAATGATTACGGTACCATTGCGATCATCAATATCCGTAATCTTAGAATCCAGCAAAATCTCTCCTTTGGAAAATTCTGCTATTTTAGTCTGACCATCTCTAACTGACTGAACTTTAAAATAATTAGACAACGCATTAACTGCCTTGGTCCCGACGCCATTTAATCCAACGGATTTTTGGAAAGCAGTCGAATCATATTTGCCACCGGTATTTATTTTTGAAACGCAATCCACTACTTTTCCTAAGGGTATTCCCCGACCAAAATCCCTAACCTCCACCCGATGATCCGTTACCTTAACACTTATCAATTTGCCATGCCCCATCATGTGCTCATCGATGCTGTTATCAACAACCTCCTTGACCATCACGTAGATGCCATCATCCTGAGCTGACCCGTCGCCTAGCTTCCCGATATACATACCCGGCCTAAGCCTGATATGTTCTTTCCAGTCGAGTGATTTTATACTGTCTTCAGTGTAATTTCCAATGTCTCCAATATCCGCCATAGAACGTCTAAATCAATTATATTAATTTGAAAGAACCATTATATAAGCAAAATACAACTTTCCCAAGTTGAAAAATAACTCCTTACCTTAGGTAATAATTGAAGTATTAAACCTTAAATATCTGATTCTCAGTGCTTATCTGTCTCTTTTTAAAAGCACAACTATCAGTGCAATTATCCACCCTGCCACTAAAAATTGTCCTAAGAATGGCAGGTATGAATAACTTCTTATCATATCCATGTCGTGATTATTAAATACAGCAATGAAACCCAGACTAAACATAAAAATCAGGTTCATAACGGCTGGGAACACCCCCCACCATGTAGTGAAACGGTCTTTGAATATCTCGCTCGAAAAAAAGAAAGTTTCTGGTCTGATAGCTATGCTCTGAAACACCTTTCCAAAAACAAATGCAATTGCATTCGTCGCCAGGAATATGATCAGACAGTAATAAAAAAAATCAGACTTGGGAAGGAATAATCCAGGTGTGTTAATCGAACTATCAGTGATACCAACCCGATCAGGAAGATTGGCATATATGAGGAGGAGAACAATAATGAAAAGCAATGAGGATGCGATCCTCACCATGTTAGCAACTCGATACATAATTGTGTTTCGGATTCGGCTGCAATGATATATATAATCCAGTGGTTTTAGTACCTTCGGAAATTAGCAGGCAAGAGCAAAATGGACATAGGCCCGATTGTACTATCCATCCCGATTTTCTTCATTTTAATAGGTGTTGAACTGCTTGTCCATCACTTTACAAAAAAGAAAATTTACCGCTTCAATGATGCCATTACTAACCTGAGTTGTGGGGTTACTTCCCAGATCACAGGGGTTTTTATGAAAATTGGAACCCTGGCTTTATATCAGTTTCTTTATGCGCATTTTGCGCTCATCACTATCCCGGTCAATTGGTGGACCGTCACCCTCCTGTTCATCACAGCAGACATGCTTTATTATTGGGGCCACCGGATGAGTCACCAAATCAATCTCTTTTGGGGATCGCATGTCGTCCATCATCAAAGTGAGGACTACAACCTTTCTGTCGCCTTAAGGCAAAGCTCCTTTCAAACCCTCTGGACTTTCGGCTTTTATCTTCCCCTGGCGATCATTGGTTTTAATACATTAACATTTGCTCTTGTAACCGCATTCATCACATTATATCAA
The DNA here is from genome assembly GCA_027592755.1 of Bacteroidota bacterium. GTDB lineage: Bacteria > Bacteroidota > Bacteroidia > Cytophagales > Cyclobacteriaceae > JAJCYL01. The sequence goes on from JAQCLE010000018.1 coordinate 43,520, forward strand.
TTCTGGATTCATACCGAAACCATTGGTAAAATGGGACTTCTTGAATTGGTGCTAAACACTCCTTCACATCACCGCGTTCACCATGGCCGCGATCCTAAATACATCGATCGTAACCACGCCGGAACATTTATCATCTGGGATAAAATGTTTGGCACTTTCCAGAAAGAAGAGGAGACACCTACTTATGGCGTTACCAAACCTATAGATTCCTGGAATCCAGTTTGGGCTAACTTTGACTATTATGTAAACCTTTATAAGCAGGCAAGTGAAACACCAGGCGTGATGAATAAAATCGGTGTCATCTTTAACAAACCCGGTTGGCGTCCAGAATCACTCGGAGGATATCAGCCAATCCCTCATGTGGAGAAGTCAACCTATAAGAAGTATGATCTCCTTCCTTCCGGAAGAGTCAATTACTATGTGCTCATTCAATTCACTGGAGCCCTGGCTATCACGTCATTCTATCTCTTTACACAGGGTAATTATACACTATTTGAAAAAGCGTTATTATCAATGCTTACTATAATTTGTGTCGTTAACTGTGGTGGATTACTGGAAAAGAAGAGGTGGGCAATGCCAATGGAGATGCTCAAACTTGTTTGCATACCTGCACTGTACTTTTATTTCTTCCAGACATCAACCTTGTTTTTGACCACTTTAGGATATTCGATTGGATCTGCCATTTGGTTAATGATTATAAATTCTGACATTACTAACACAAATCAACTTAATAGTGCCAATACCACCAGTTAGAATCTTTCAATACATCATTCTTGTCTTTTGCTTTGGATGCTCCCAATCATTGCCGAAGATTGACAACTTCAATGCCTCAAATTGGAGGGAAGATAAATTTGGTTGTAGGGGTAACAGACAAGATCAGCTCGCCGCTTTACAAGAAAATAAAGATGTGCTCCTTGGCCTCAATCAAAATGAAATGTCAGAAATTCTTGGTTCGCCAGATGAACACGAACTGTATGAAAGGAATCAAAAATTCTTCTATTACTATATCACTCCCGGATCAGGATGTGATCAAGCTAAACCCAACCCTATCAGACTTCAAATCCGATTTAGCGCCATGGGAATAGCCAATGAAGTCTTCTTTGAGAATCTCTAAGATTTAAAGCCTCAAAGAAGACTTCGATATGGTTTTGGCTCAAAGTAGGTGCTAATTAGTATCCCTCATTTTGTTCGAACGTACCGGAAGAAAAATCGATTTCAACCTGAGGAATGGGCAAAAGCCCTTTGGTTGCGGAGTTAAAAGTCACATTGAAAATAGCCTGATCGCCAATGTAATTAGGACCCCTTACACCACTCGAAGTAAGTTCCTGACTCGCATAGGATACACCACGCCTGAGCACATCGAAATAACGTATGCCTTCCAATGCCAATTCCATTCTTCGCTCCCTATAGATGTTATCAAGGGTCACTGGTATACTCGCAAGTCCAACACGGGCCCTCACTTTATCAAGGTAATTTTGAGCACTACCGCTTCCTAATTCTGCTGCCATGAGCAATACATCTGAATACCTTATAACTCGAAAATTACAAGTCCTGTTATGCTCAAATTGCCCATCCGATCCCCAATGCTCTGCATCTGATGAGTATTTTTTAGAAAAATAACCTGTATGCTGATATCCAATGGCAAGTTTGCCGTTTAATTCAGATTCCATTAGTACGGTACTTGATAACCTCGGGTCGCCCGTCATGTCGGTTACTAATTTCTGTGAAACTGGTGCAAAACTCCAGCCTCTATTCCATTTGGTTGATCCCGTAACCCTCGGTCCTTGCATTTGTGCTGAAAGATTTCCTTCAGCGCCTCTTAGATATAACCAATCCCACCAGGCGGGAGAATCACCATATCAGATTTCAAAAACATTCTCTATGCTGTACTCTAAAGTAAGATGGAAAATGTCGTCAAAATCCGGCAGTAGATCATGGCCACTGTTCCCTATCAAGTCTTCCAAATAACCCAAGGCTGTGGCTTGGTTTACAGTAACGCTACCAGCTGAAAGATCTCCTCCATATACACCATTGTAAAACAAATAAACTCTTCCCAGGAGTGCTTCCGCTGCCCATTTGCTAATTATACCTTGTTCCGCTACCGGAATAACTTCAGGTAAATCAGCAATTGCATCCACTAAATCGAGCGCTATCTGATTATAAGTCTCTTGCGGCGGGTTTTGAGATTGACTGTATTCCGACGGGCCTTTGATTGTTGCTGTCAGCATTGGAATATTCTCGAAAAACCTGGCCAACTCGAAATGGAAATAGGCCCTCATAAATTTCGCCTCGGCAATGGTTCGCAACTTAAATTCATCACTTGCATCAATTCCGTCAATAATTTCGAGATACAAATTGGCCCTGTAAATGCCAACATAATTCTTCAACCAAAGTGAGTGCACAATTGCACTGGTAGGTGGAATTTTGAAGTTATTGATTTCATCCTCATCCTGCCCGTCATTCGCGTCTCCTCCCCCGGCGTAAGCATCATCGGAAAGCATATCGGAAGTAATCATGAATGGTGCCCACGAGACGCCCGGACTGGATTGATACTGCAACGCATCATATATTGAAACCAACGCTTCGTAAGCCTGCTGCTCTGTTTGGTAGAAATTTGAGGAAACGACACTATCGAGGGGATTTCTGTCAAGGAAGTCTTCAGAACATCCCATCATAAATATAAAAATCAATACGGCTATAAAATATTTGTTAGTAGCTTTCATAATTTCAATCTTTTAAGCTGTTAAAATGTGATAGTTGTACCAATTCTGAATGTCCTTGCCTGGGGATAAATGGCTCTGTCTATTCCAATATCAAATGAGCTTAATGCTCCAATTTCAGGATCTACCCCACTGTACCCAGTTAGGGTAACAAGATTTTCTGCTGAAATATAAAATCTCGCTGATTGTGCACCAATTTTACTCAAAATTGAAATTGGAAGTTTATATCCAATTTGAACATTTTTTAATTTCACGTAAGACCCATCTTCAATGTATAGGTCAGAAACCCTGTAATTGTTATTGGTGTCAATCCAGGTGTAACGTGGTTCGCTATTAGAAGTGCCCTCACCAGTCCATCTGCCCAATATACTTTTTGGCCTGTTCGTTAATCTTAAGTCCTGGCGTTGGATACCATTGAATATGTCATTACCGAATGCACCTGTTAAAAATATGGACATATCGAATCCCTTTTAATCTGCAGAGGCATTAAAACCAAAAGTCCAATCTGGTGTGGGATTTCCAATCATTGTGCGGTCATCCGCATCAATTTTCCCATCTCCGCTGACGTCTACAAATCTCACATCACCAGGGCGAGCAGTCGTTTGTAATTCCTGTCCCTGGTTATTGATGTGCTGGAATACTTCTGTTTGATTTTGAAAGATACCATCTGTTTTAAATCCCCAGAAATATGCAATGGGCAGTCCCTCTTCGTTTCTGGTCACCTGCCCTGCAATTGCCCAACTCGCTCCAGCGATAAAATCATTTTCAATATTGGTAATCTTGTTTTTATTGAAAGCAGTATTTGCTCCAATAGAATACTTTAAGTCACCTTCCTGATACCGCCAGTTTGCGCCAATTTCAACACCATTATTTTGGATACTACCAACATTAGCTGTTGGCGGTGCATTACCAATGTGACCTGGTATTCCCGCGATTTCCAATAATTTCTCCGTTTTCTTCACATAGTAATCAAGCGTGACGGTTAATCTGTTTTCATAAGCTGCAATATCAGCTCCTACACCATATTGTCTTGATTCTTCCCATTGAATGTCTGAATTTTCCACAAAACTCGGTGAAGACCCGACCACTCTGCCAGCACTAAACGTGTACCCTCTGGTCTTATCAATTGTAGAGACGAAGCGATAATTCCCAATTTCCTGATTCCCATTTACACCCCATGTGGCTCTTATTTTCAAAAAGTTAACGGGGCCCAAATTTTGCATGAATTCCTCATCACTGGCCACCCACGCAAAACCCAGGGACTTAAACGTACCATATCTTCTATTGGGTCCAAACCTGGAAGAACCATCACGTCTTATGATAGCTGAAACAGAATACTTGTCCTGGTAGTCATATATAATCCTTCCGAATGTTGAGAACAAGGCCGATTCGTAAGCGCCACCTGAAGCTGTCCAAACAGTATCTGTCGCAAGGTTCAAATACACATTATCCGGATCATTCGTTGGAACATCTGCATTGAATCCTGAGAGGTCTTCATATTTGGATTCACTCGCCGTCATACCAACCAAAGCAGTAAAATTATGATCATTTATACTTTTGGTGTAGGACATCGTATTCTCCCATTGCCATGTAAAATAGCGCTGGATTCTTTTGTTTACACTTGTTTTATTGTCATTTAATTGTGCCCCATTCAAATAGAATAAAGGTTTAAACCCATCATCCAAAACATAAGCCAGGTCGATCCCAAGACTTGAACTCAATTTAAGGCTCTCAATAGGCTTCAATTCGCCATATACATTGCCAACAAGCTTGTCCACCCTCGTTTCATCATGGCCAATCTCCAACAAGGCCAATGGATTCACGATTTCAGCACCAACATACTCTGAAATGCCATAAACCTGCCCAGCCTTATTAACAACTACCGGTTCGGAATCATAGGGTGATTGAGAGAGTATGTCAGGATCACTTTCAAAAACCGGCGTTAAGGGATCTATGTTAATGGCGCTGCTATAGGCTCCATTGAAAGACGAATTGCTGGCGATTCCTCTTTTCACAATATGAGAATATGCCAGGTTATTTCCGAAACTGAACATTGGGTTTACTTCATGATTCGTATTTAACCTTGCGGTGAAGCGATCAAATTGAGATTTATCTCCTCCTATGATTCCTTCTTGAGAAAAATAAGCTAATGAAGAAGCGTAGGTGGATTTATCAGTTCCTCCAGCTACTGAAATTTGATGGTTGACCATTGGAGCATTCTTTTGAAATAAGGCATCCTGCCAGTTGGTATCATGTGCCGGAACTTCATTTAAATCAAATGGTTGAGTTAATCCTGCGTTTGATGCCCCTTCATTCATAAGCATTTTATATTCCTCTGCATCTAGCATATCAATCTGTTGGGCAGCATTCTGGATGGCAAAATAGCTGGAGTAGGTAATATTCATCTTACCTTTTTGACCTGATTTTGTGGTAATCAAGACAACTCCGTTGGCTGCCCTTGCTCCATATATGGCAGCAGAAGCGGCATCTTTAAGCACGTCCATCGATTCAATGTCACCGGGATTGAGGTAGTCAATTCCTCCAACCACCAATCCATCTACAACGTACAGTGGTTCGGAGGTGCCATCAATAAATCAGAAAGTGAGATCTTATCTAAATCTTTCAAGACACTTCCAAAATGGTATTTATCCAATTTTTCGTTTTTGGTATACGTTTTTAGTGCATTTCTTTTGTTTGGATCTATTTCCCTTTTTCAGGATAAATTATATAAAAAAGAAAAAGAAAGAATATACAAAAGCAAGGAAGAAGCTATTAAAAGTAAAGATGAAGAGTTGTCACAGATATCTCAACAATCCAAAGATGAAATCGAAAACTTACGAAATGAGAAACTCCAATCAGAAATCGATTACAAAAACAATGAATTGGCCTCTGTTACCATGCACCTGTTGAACAAAAATGAATTTGTGCAAGGAATTCGTAAACGGATTGAAACAATCGTCCATGAGGACAATGGTTCAAAAGAAGAGTTGAAACGTATATTGAAGAACATCGATAGAAACCAGGATGAAGATGACTCGTGGGATCAATTTGCTTTTCATTTTGATCAAGTCCATGGTGATTTTTTAAAAAATCTTTCCAGCGATGAAATCAAATTGTCTCCTCAGGAAACCAAATTGGCGGCATATTTACGAATGACGATGAGTTCGAAGGAAATCGCCAATCTTATGAATATTTCAACGCGAGGAGTAGAACTCGCCCGGTACAGGCTTAGGAAAAAGTTGAAATTAGAACGAGATCAAAATTTAGTAGAACATTTGATGAATTTATGAGACCCCTTTCAGGATTTCACACTCAATCGAAGGAATGCTATGATAATCCTTGAAACGTTAGGCGGTAACCTTCTCTTTAAAGGAATATTTTACTTTGTCAGGAACAGGGACTAAATCCCAGATAAGCCCAAAAAAGCTCAAAAACTTCAAAAGGTAAAAAGTGATATCAATTTCCCACCAGAAAAAGCCCTGACGGGTAGAGGTCATAAAATGGTGGTGGTTATTATGCCAACCTTCACCAAGTGTTATCAGGGCAAGGATCAAACTGTTCTTCGATTCATCGTCCGTTTCGTATCGCTTCGTACCAATCATGTGCATCAGGGAATTGATTGAATAGGTCCCGTGATATAGAATGATAGTTGATAACATGAATCCAATTAATGCAGTTGACGAACCATACATTAAAAAATCATTTATTGATCCATCACCAATAACAAGTCCTCCATAAAGAAAAACTGCCAAGAGCAAAGTCATTGGTGGCAACAAATGATTTTTGTTTAACCAACGCAACTCCTTATACTTTGCAAAATCACCCATCACATTAAACTTAGTTTCCTTGTATTTGGACGACATTATCCAACCGAGGTGAGAGTAGATAAATCCAAATAATTTATTCGAATGCGGATCATGCTCGTGGTCACTATGTCTGTGGTGTGTCCGATGATTTCCTGCCCACCACAGCGCACCCTTTTGCATCGATGTTTGAGCCAGCCATGCAATTACAAACTGAAACCACCTTGATGTTTTGAAACTTCGGTGTGCAAAAAACCTGTGATAGAAACCAGTGATAAAAAACATCCGAATAAAGTAAAGGGCCGCACAGATCACCCAAGCTGACCAATGAACTTCTAACCAAAAAGCTGCTATAGGTAGCAAATGAAGAAAGACGAAAACAACAATGCTTTTGGTGTTGTACTCGGTCCTGCCTTGTTCAATCCTGTTTTGTTTCTTTGAATTCCCCAATATTTAGAGCGTTTGGTGAGTGCAAATTTAGCGTTATTTCACTTTAAAATAAAGATGATATTGATTAGGTTCAATTGGAGTATCAAAGAATCTCAATTCTGTTTCGGTGCATTTCAATTTTTTCATCCCGCTCTAATTGTTTCAATAGTCTGGAAATAACCACCCTGCTCGTATTAAGTGCTCTTGCAATTTCCTGGTGGGTCTGTTCAATGATATAACTTCCGGAATTCTGTTTCTTATCAAGTAGATATTTCATCAGTCGTTCATCCATTCGCATGAAAGCTACACTATTGATCGCATCCAGCAACTCCTCAAACCTATGATTGTATGAGTTCAAGACATAGCCCCTCCAACTTGCATATTTCTTCATCCACTCGTCCATAAGCTGAAGTGGTACCATCCAGATTTCTGAATCTGTCTCGGCAATTGCTCTTATTTCACTCACTTTCTTTTGTATACAACATGTCATTGACATGGCACACACATCACCGTTATTTAGATAATATAGGAAGAGCTCATTGCCATCTTCATCATCCCTCAGAATACGGATGGCTCCCGATATCACGATAGGCATAGCAGCGAGGGTTTGACCAATCTCGATTAATACCTCCCCTTCTTTAACCTTCCAAAGCCTGCCCACATCGGCCATTTCGTTTAATAAGGAAGGCTCAAAAATTTCTGAAAATTTTTCCTGGAGATATTGCTTGGAATCTATAGAGGTATTCACTTTTTTCCCTTTCCGGTCACAACACAAATATAAGGGTGAAGGACAACCCGTAGAAACTGCCCTTCAAACCACTTCACTATTTCTAATAATTGTTGTCTGGGTTATAATTATCAATTGAGAGCTTTCAAACTTGGTGTTTGATTGACTCCTGCTAAAATGCTACACCAAAACCGATATTAGCCACAAGTCCTCCCGCAAGTACAGAAGGAATATCTTCTTTTTCTGTAACTGAAGCATATTTAACACTCTGTACTTCCACCAAGCAACGTGGCATAGCCAATTTCCGGCCTGAAATAAAAACCATTTCCAAATTTAGCACCAAGTTTGAAATTCAACAGGCTGAAACCAACTTTCGCTGTTCCTTCCCCATAAGTATCATCGGTATAAGTCCCGTCAAACCCAATCCTCCCGTAGCTGAAGTGACCATATGGGCCCTTCCCTTCTTTCACAAAATAATAGTTGGCACCCAATTCGAAGTAAGTAAATTTTAAATCGACATCCGCTATCGTAATAGGTATAAATGAAAAATCTAACGCCGCTGCCAATTTATTATTAAGCGCGGGGGTAGCATATTCAAAGTTAAGACCTACAATATTCGGGACACCAAGTTTCAAGCCTATTCTCAAGGTTTTTCCTGGGCAAATGCGGATGCTGTAAAAAGAACAATAATGAAACAAAAAATAGCTGATTTTTTCATAAGAATAAATTTTGATTGAGAGAATGATTGATTTTCAATTATAGTTAATTGAAGTAGGCACTTAATAAATACAGATCACTTTGTAAGGACATGGCTTGTGGTCA
>JAQCLE010000130.1 GCA_027592755.1 Bacteroidota bacterium
GTAAGCCTGCCTTACCGTTAGGCTAAAATAACCAAAATGCAGATAGCAACGGAAGGCAGAAAAGCTTCATTGGGCTTACCTGGTGTTATCTGTCGTTACTGGCCCCTGAACCCGCAGAAAACCGACTGTCCACTCCCTGCATTTGCGGCCATGGGCTTTATGTTTGATAAAGGTACACCGTGGCCGTGTGAGGTTTTTGGAGGTCAGTTGAAAATTGTGATCTGCCGGTCCAAACCGACCAGCGGTTAAAATCCCGGAAAAGAACCGCAACCCATCGGACAAAAAAAAATCAAATAAATTATGAAACCATACAATAAATATGGATTTGAAATCGTTATAGCAAGCGTTCGGTAAGATTGCTTACCTACCAGCAATTCTGCATGGCTTTCTGGAACAAGCTCCGCCACCATGCTTACAAATTGCGGTCATGCTGATAGCATTTACGCTTGCTAAAACCAATCCATTTTCCTGATTTTTTTTCCGCCCTGCAGGTCCTTTTCCACCTTACAGATCACACCTTACAGAAATGACATGATAACAATTGGATAACATGACCAAAGGTCATGTTACTTCCATTGTGTGATCACTAATCTAATGGGTTTTTGATTCCTGCCAATACGTTGACGCCACATGGGTGTAAATTTCAGTGGTCTTGTTCAATTTGTGCCCGAGTAAGGACTGAATGTATCTCAGGTCGGTTATTAAAAGCATCTCCAAAATATATTCGGCCTTTTGTTTTAACACTTCTAAGCCTTGCTTAATAGTTTAGAGAATGATCACCAAAAATTGGCTATTTATGCAGAGCGTATAAATACATCTTTTATATCAATGTTAAGCAATTTACCAGTTTGAAATTTAAAACTACCGTGTGTGACACTGAAACTACTAAATTTCCATTTGTAATTTGTGTTGGTAAATCGCCGAAGAATTTCATTCTACCCCTATCGATAGAAAGACTTACCAAACCCAAACGACAGTGGCCTTTTGAGGACCTTCACCTGGCAGAAACCAGATAAAAAACCCAGTCCATATCCTACAATTTGAATAAAGACTGCCGGCATTGAAAGTAATCCAACCCATGGATTTACACTTTGAAGAGTGCTGGTTATTAATATCAATAGGAAATAGATCGCTAATGGCGCAAAATAGATTTGTCCATAAATAGGAGCCGCAACAAAACTGGCAAGAATGAAAATAAGAAAACAAACCGGTAGGAAATGCACCAACTTCATTGATCCCGGGTGAAGTTCATTCAGATTGATTCTGGCCATTCCCGAGTTGTATACTTGCTTGAAGAACTGACCAAGGGTCGACCTTCTCTTGTGATAGACAAACGCCTTGGGAATCAATATCGACTTAAAACCACCTTCAATCAAACGGAGGCTGAAATCAATATCCTCACCAAAACGCATTTCCAGAAAACCTTCCAATTGAACAAAAACTTCCTTGCGAACTCCCATGTTAAAGCTTCGGGGTTTGAATGCTTCCAGTGATTTTTTGCCTCCACGAATTCCACCAGTACTGAGAAAAGAAGTCATTGCGAAATTGATGGCCTTTTGAATCGGTGAAAACGATGAATGTGCTTTATCGGGTCCGCCAAAAGCATCATAGTCACTGACTTTCTCAACTTCTTCAAGGTAATTCGAAGGAATCAAACAATCAGAATCAACGAATACGATGATTTCACCCTCTGCTTTTTCAGCGCCAAAATTTCGGGTTAATCCGGGCCCGGAATTTTCCTTAACAAAATATTTTAAGTTCAACGAATCCCCTAGTGGCAACACAACACTTTCAGCGTCTTCCGTTGAGCCATCATCAACGACAATGACTTCGAAATCTGAAAAGGTTGAGGTCTTAAGATTCTTCAATAACTCACGAATTTCATTCGGTCTGTTATAAACAGGAACAATAATTGAATATTTAGGCATTACGCTCTAAACCAACACTTTCGGAGATCAGAAAATTATGCTCCCTATCCTGGTTTTGCATGACAAGTTCAGCCAAAAATCCAGCGAGAAAAAGCTGAGTCCCAATAACGATTGCCACCAGTGCCAGGAAAAACAACGGCTGATCTACAATGTCTCGAACAGGAAGCTTCTTGTAAAGATGGTAGACCTTTTCACCGATCAGCCAAAGTGTAATGATGCCACCTGACATAAAAGTGAGTGTACCGAGTGTTCCAAAAAAGTGCATCGGCCGCTGCTTGAACTTTGTTACCAGTGTGATAGAGAGCAAGTCAAGAAAGCCGTTGATAAAGCGCTCAAGTCCAAATTTCGTCTTACCATACTTACGAGGGCGGTGTGTAACTATTTTTTCTCCAATTTTGTAAAATCCATGCCATTTAGCCAGATAGGGGATGTAACGGTGCATTTCACCATAGAGGTTGATACTCTTGACAACTTTGGATTTGTAAGCCTTAAGACCGCAATTGAAATCATGCAGTTTGATTCCTGAAATCTTTCTTGTAATAAAGTTGAAGAACTTCGAGGGAATGGTTTTTGTGATGGGGTCATGGCGTTTTTTCTTCCAGCCTGATACAAGATCGTAGCCCTCATTATTGATCATGTCTACTAATCCGGGAATTTCATCCGGACTATCCTGTAAATCAGCATCCATGGTGATAATGATATCTCCGATGGCGGCTTTGAAACCGGTATTTAATGCGGCCGATTTACCATAATTCCGATTGAGCTTCAAACCCTTTACCGCCGGGTTTTTGGCAGAAAGGGCTACAATCTGGTTCCAGGAATCATCTGTGCTGCCATCATCTACCATTATCACCTCAAAAGAATGACCGTTTTGAGCCATAACTGAGCTTACCCATTCCGAAAGCTCAGGCAGAGACTCCTCCTCATTGAAAAGGGGTACAATTATAGAGACGTCTATTTTTCCGGCCATTATCCCACTATAGGCTCATTCTTCTTAACAAAAATGCTTGTAATTGAAGCGATTATTGCTCCAAACAGAACAATAGCCCATGAGTTTTTCAATTGACCCATGGGTGAAAAGGTAGCGGGCATTTCTTTTTCCATGATCTTTGCCTGCGCATCTATCTGGCTTTGTTCCATCCCCATTGACCTAAACATTCCCTCAGCGTTGGCTATAGCTTCTTTTGCCAGCATTTGAGGTAAATCGGGATCGAGAACGTTGTAGAGGAGCATTTGGAAGAGCATGCCCATGACACTTGCAACGATCAAAATGAAAAAAGTGAGTTTGAACGCTTTACCATAAGTTAAAAATCCCGATCCGGCATTTCTGAATTGTCTTCCAAAATAAATTACAAGTGCAAAATTGATTACAAGCGGGATTATCGTAAACTTAAGATTAGCCAGGAGTGTATAATCGACAATGTAGGTTGCCATAACAACGGCTGAGCCAATTAGCCCAAGGATGATGCCATTCTTGATTATGAATGGCTGCATTTCAAGATTTTCGCCATTTTCCATTTTTATGTCATTTAGGTGAACAAATTTAGAATATCTGGTGAGAGTGCATAAGGAAATGAGGTAGGATTTAGATACGTCTGGCCCGTCTGGCTATTTAGCCTATCCAGATATTTCTTCTAACTCAGTCTCAACTCACCAACTTGCATTCCACTTCAGCAATCCTTTTCACTTTTTCCAGGAAGTCATTGCTTGGATCAACATTGTATTTGCGAGAGAGCATTTCTACGTTAATTTGCTTGTTTCTGTCTTTCACATTGATCTTGAGCGGCATTTTACCGTGAAATTCAGATGAGACTTTTTCAAGGTCATCCACCAGCTGTTCATTAAGGTCCTCCAGGTTTACATCTATTATAAGCCCTTTGGTCATTTTATCCCTCACTTCCGAAAGGTGAAGAATGCTTTGTATTTTAAACTCATTTTCATCCTTGTTTCTCCACGAAGACACCAATGAACCTTGAAGGAATAAAAACCATCCTTGTTCGAGGTATTCCTTAAAATTGAGGTAATCCGATGAGAATAGAAAAAACGTGAAGGAATCAGTGTAGTCCTCGAGCGTAAATGTTCCAAAAGGTTTACCTGTTTTTGTGGTGCGGTGCCCAACATTTGTGATGATGCCACCAATCCTTATGGCTTGCTTAGCTTCCAACGCTTTAAGGTCTTTTAACTCTGATACCCTTGTGTTGCAAAAATTATCCAGCTCAAGCTTGTATTGATCCAGCGGGTGTCCGGTAATGTATAGGCCCACCACTTCTCTTTCAATATTAAGTTTTTCAATTTCACCATATGGTTCTACCGGGGCGACTCTTGGTTTTAGGATCTCACCAGACGCGGCATCTCCAAATAGTGAAACCTGAGAACTGTTTTTTTCAGCCACAATCCGATCTGCGTATTTCATCGCTTTTTCTATCAGCGATGCGTCACTTTCATCTGGTGCTACCAGGTATTGCCTTCGGTGATAATCAGTAAACGAGTCAAATGCCCCTGACATCGCCAGGCATTCAAATGTTTTTTTGTTAACCGACTTTTGATTTAGCCTCTCTGCAAAATCGAAAATATCTTTATAAGGTCCATTGGCCTCACGTTCTTCGATTATCCATGATACGGCTGATTCACCCGTTCCCTTTATGGCGCTAAGTCCGAACCGGATTTCACCGTTTTTATTCACCTGGAAATCAGTAAAAGATTCATTGACATGTGGCCCCAGAACTTTGATGCCAGTGTTGCGGCACTCCTCCATAAAGAAACCTACTTTGTCTATGTTGCTCTGGTTGTGTGTGAGCACGGCCGCCATGTATTCTGCTGGATAATTGGCTTTAAGATAAGCAGTGTGATAGGCAATAATTGAGTAGCAGGTTGAGTGAGACTTATTAAATGCATAGGCTGCAAATGCTTCCCAGTCAGTCCATATTTTTTCTGCTGTTTCTTCCGCAATACCTGATTTTTCACAGCCTATGAGAAATTTGGGCTTCAATGCATCAATGATTTCCTTCTTCTTTTTACCCATGCCCTTCCTAAGCGTATCAGCTTCACCTTTGGTAAAACCTGCCAGTTTCTGAGAAAGTAGCATTACCTGCTCCTGATACACGGTAATCCCATAAGTTTCGGCCAGATTTTCCTCCATTTCAGGCACATCATAGCTTATTTTCTCCCGCCCGTGTTTTCTATCAATGAAGTTTGGAATATATTCCATTGGGCCCGGTCGATAGAGGGCATTCATCGCGACAAGATCTTGGAATCGGTCAGGTTTTAAACCTCGCAGGTACTTTTGCATTCCGGCTGACTCAAACTGGAATGTGCCGTTAGTTTCACCTCGTTGATAAAGCGCATAGGTCTTTAGGTCATCAAGGGGTATGGTGTCTTCGTTAATCTCGATACCATGACTTTTTTTAATATTTGCAATTGCCGTTTTAATGATAGACAAAGTCTTGAGTCCAAGGAAATCCATCTTTAACATCCCGGCACTTTCAACCACGCTATTGTCAAATTGTGTGACCAACATTTCTGATTCCTTGGCTTTGGCAGCAGGGATATAATTGGTGATGTCATCTGGAGTAATAATTACTCCACATGCATGTGTGCCAGTGCTACGCACTGAACCTTCAATAACTTCAGCCTGTTTGATAACTTCGGCTTTCAGATCATTTCCTTTTCTCAGCGTTGCCAATTCAGGTACTTCTTTGAAAGATTGAGCGAGTGTTGTTCCGGGACGTTCGGGAATAAGCTTTGCAATGGCATCGGTTTCAGGCAGCGAAAGTTCCATCACACGACCGGCATCCCTGATTGAAGATTTCGCAGCCATGGTACCGTATGTGATAATCTGAGCTACCTGGTTGTAGCCATACTTTTCAATTACATAATTGATGACTTTGTCACGACCTTCATCATCGAAATCAATATCGATATCAGGTAATGATACCCTGTCGGGGTTTAGGAACCTCTCAAAAAGCAAATCGTATGCAATGGGGTCAACATTGGTAATATGAATGCAATAGGCAACTACCGAGCCGGCCGCAGAACCCCTTCCAGGTCCGACTGATACACCCATTTCCCGTGCCTTGGAGGTGAAATCCTGTACGATGAGAAAATATCCCGGGTAACCTGTTTTTTCAATAGTTTCGAGTTCAAAATTGATACGTTCTTCAATTTCCGGAGTGATTTCCGGATATCGTTTTTTAGCACCTTCAAATGTCAAAGATTTCAGATAGGCATTCTCACCACGGTTTCCATTATCCAATAAATCCTCTTGATTTACAAATTCTGTGGGGATATCAAATTTTGGAAGTAAAACCTCTCGCTCAAGTTTGTAATCTTCAATTTTTTCGAGAAGATGGGATATGTTCTCAATTGCCTCTGGCACATCGCCGAACAGTGACTTCATCTCGTCTTCCGATTTCAAATAGAATTCGTCATTAGGAAAGCCAATCCTGAAACCGCGACCTCGCCCGAGAGGGTTACTTATCCGTTCGTTTTCCTTTATGCACAGTAGAACATCATGCGCTTTGGCATCTTTTTTATCGAGATAGTAGACATCATTGGAAGCAACTATTTTCACACCGTATTTTTCTGCAAAAGAGTAGAGCACCTCATTCAAATGGTTCTCCTCTTCCAACCCATGCCGGATGAGTTCTACGTAGAAATCGTCTTCAAACAGGTCAAGCCACCACTGGAACGCCTTTTCTGCTTGCGTTTCGCCTACATTCAGGATGAGAGAGGGGATTTCTGCTGACAGACTACCCGATAGTGCAATTAAGTCGGACCTGTATTGAGTGACAAGCTCCTTATCTATCCTGGGATAGAGTCCATAAAGTCCATCAATGAATCCTAAAGAGCTTAATTTTGTAAGATGTTGATAACCTGCCTTGTTCTTTGCGAGAAGCACTTGTGTGAAGCGTCGGTCCGGGTTATCTTTCGTAAAGCGGATAGTTTTCCTGTCATTCGATAAATAAAATTCACAACCGACTATAGGTTTGATTCCTTCAATATGCGCTTCCTTCACAAATTGAAAAGCACCGTACATATTGCCAAGATCAGTAAGGGCAACGGCAGGCATGCCAAGTTCTTTCGTTTTAGCTAATATGCCGCTAATGTTTGGGGTGGCCTGGAGTACTGAATATTGAGAATGTACATGCAAATGGCAAAAAGGCCCTTTTATTTCAGAAATATCTTTTCGGGATTCCCCAAGATTCCCGGATGATTCCTTGATTTTTTTGGCAAAATTAGCTTCATCTAATTGGGGCGCTTCATACTGAATATCCGCTAATGGTGTGTCATCAATTGGTGGAACAATTTTTTCATGAATAAGGCCGAAAAAGCATTTGGCCGTAGCATGAACATCATAGGCCGCATCGTGGGCATCATCGAAGGTGTCACCATAAAGTTTTGCATATAATTCGACCAGCTTTGGAAGTTTGAGCTTTCCACCACGACCACCCTCGAGCTGGCAGAAATCAACGGACACTTCAGATGTATCAATAGTTGGGATGTCTATGAGCGTGGAAACCACCTTCTTACGCAGGAATTCGGCTCCTATTATTTTATTATCAAATTCTATGTTGTGCCCGATAATGCGTTGGGCTTTAACAATGTCTTCATTGAATTTCTCAAGAACGACCAAAAGATCGTGACCTTCTTCGGTAGCCCTTTTTGTAGAAACGCCATGAATTTTTTGGGCATTAAAAGGAATGGTGAATCCTTCAGGCTTTACAATATAATTTCCTGTTGACAGAAGTTCCCCTTTGCCACCATGAAGTTGCCATGCCAGTTGGACGAGACGGGGCCAGTTATCGAGATCTTCAAGCGGGGCCGAATAATTGTGCGGCAATCCGGTTGTTTCGGTATCAAAAATCAGGTACATAAAAAGGGAAGAGATAAGATGAAAAACCTAAGTTATGATAGCGGCATGGCGGTACAAAGCATGTGACAAAGAAGTTATCCACAATCGGCTAAGAATTTCTTAACCAGAAGACTATGGTTACCGAGGTTGTCTTTAAATCCGTTAATTTCCTGAAAAATTAATACCTACCATGAGACGATTTTTAATTATTACAACTGCACTATTTTCAGCCATAACATTGTTTGGACAAAAAGATAAAGACGCCATCATGGCAAGTCTGGATGCTCAAGAAATGAAATATGCAGAAATAGCCATGCGAATATGGAATTGGGCCGAAGTTGGTTATCAGGAAGTTCAAAGTTCAGCTCTCCTGATTGCAACCCTTGAAAAGGAAGGTTTTGCCATTGATAAGGGTGTTGCGGGTATCCCGACAGCATTTATAGCAGAATATGGTACTGGGAAGCCAGTCATTGCAATCTTGGCCGAATATGATGCTTTACCGGGAGTTTCACAAAAAGCTATTCCAGAAAAAGAACCTGTGGTTGAAGCTGGCGCTGGTCATGCTTGTGGCCATCACTTGCTTGGTACTGCTTCGACTGCTGCAGGAATCGAAATTAAGAAATGGTTAGCATCCTCCAAGAAATCCGGTACTGTGAGAATTTATGGTACCCCGGCAGAAGAAGGAGGATCAGGCAAAGTTTATATGGTGAAGGCAGGCTTATTTGACGATGTCGATGTGGCATTGCACTGGCATCCCAGCAATGAAAACGCAGCCAATCCAGGATATTCGCTGGCGAATAAATCAGCAAAATTTCGGTTTTATGGAATAGCCTCTCATGCTTCCGCCTCCCCTGAACGGGGACGTTCTGCGCTTGATGGTGTTGAAGCCATGAATAATATGGTCAACATGCTTCGCGAACATATTCCTCAGGATACACGGATACATTATGTGATCACCCATGGAGGTGATGCGCCGAATGTTGTTCCTGCTTTTGCTGAAGTTTTTTATTACGTTCGAAATCCCGCCGTTGATAATGTAAAAGTGATTTTCGAACGGGTCGTAAAATGTGCCGAGGGTGCAGCCCTGGGAACAGATACAAGAATGGATTACGAGGTTATTCATGGATTATATAACCTCCTTCCAAATGAAGCCTTGTCTAAGTTGATGCATGCAAACTTGACCAGGGTAGGAGGAGTAGTGTATGATAGTGAAAATATTACATTTGCCCGCAAAATACAGACGACTTACGATGGAGATTTTAAGCTGGAACAAGCTGCTTTTATTGTACCTTATAGCATAAATGTGCCAAAAACTGCCGGATCAACAGACGTTGGAGATATAAGTTGGATTGTACCAGTGGCTGGTATCGGAACAGCAACATGGGTACCAGGAACTTCTGCACATACCTGGCAAGCTGTAGCTGCTGGTGGAACCAATATCGGAATAAAAGGCATGACCGTGGCGGCTAAAACTATTGCATTGACAGCAATTGACATCTATAATAATCCCAAAATAACCGACAAAGCCCGTATGGAGTTACTTGAAAAGAGGGGAAATGCGTTCAAGTACTGGCCACTGCTCGGGGATAGGGAGCCACCCCTTGATTACAGGAAATAATGTGTTTTCAAATGGAAGACTGACCTAAGGACTATTTTTTAGTTTAATTTGGTCACTTGATGAGAAACGAACGGAACCGTCGTAATCGATCTTGAGATCAATGGAAGAGTTTGGTGGTGGTACTTTCGGCCTGAGTGAATTCAGGCAATTATTTGATCAGTATTTTAAGCAGGTCAAAAACTTCATCTATTATAAACTGGGAGATGTTGATGCTGCAGAGGATATCGCCCAGGAGTGCTTTGTAAAGGTTTGGGAGAACAGACAAAAGGTTAAACCGGAATCGGCCAAGAGCTATCTTTATACTATTGCAAATAACCTAACAATCAACCAGCTAAAGCGACAGAAAGTAATCCTTAAATTTTTAAGCCGTAGACCTAAGCTTGAACACAATGAAAACCCTGAGTTTGCAATGCAGTTGGAAGAGTTTAGCCTTCATCTACAAAAAGCGGTTAGCAATTTGTCAGAAAAGCAGCGGATCGTCTTTTTAATGAACAGGATTGATAGTCTCACTTATGCAGAAATTGCCACCCGGCTTGGAATCTCTGTAAAGGCTGTTGAAAAGCGCATGACCGGAGCCTTAATGTCCCTGAGGGAGACTATATCCTACAAAATTTAAAAACCCGGCCCGTAATAAAATGTCGTCTTGCCGCTATAAGGTCGGATGGGTTGGGTAATTTATCACCTAAAATGCATAATTTAGATTTAAATTGATCTCAAACTATATGTCAAAACCTAATGAATTGTTGCGGAATATTATTGATCACCGTTCATCGGTAGAAGATATATTGCCAAAGGATTTAGAGGAATTAAAAAAAGACCGGAATGTTCGGGATCAGTTGGATATACTATTTAATGCCTCAATGCTCGAAGTACCTTTCTCTAAATCAGATGAGAACAATTGGGAAGATATCGAGAGGCGAATTGCAGCAGGAAAAAAATCATCCCACAGGAAATTATGGCTTCCAATGGCGGCCTCAATTTCGATAATATTTGTATTTGCTTCTTATTTTATTTTTTGAAGTAGGCACTTAATAAATACAGATCACTTTGTAAGGACATGGCTTGTGGTCAACCATTTTA
>JAQCLE010000131.1 GCA_027592755.1 Bacteroidota bacterium
AGGACCGACTAATCACAATATGTATCGGCCTGTTGATTGAATAAATGTTAGCCTATGAATAATGCGGGTTTAAAAGCATTCAATTGTCCTGTCCATTGCCAGCACTGGATTTTGACATCATCTCATTAGGTCACGGGAGTGGTGGTTTGCTTACCAATAAGCTATTAGTTGAAGCGATATTCAAACTATTTCATAATGAGTACCTGGACCAGCATCATGATGGGGCCGTATTCGAACTGAATGGGCCGACTGCTTTCTCTACCGATAGTTTCGTGGTCTCACCTATTTTCTTCCCCGGAGGAAATATTGGTGAGCGGGCAGTAAATGGAACCGTAAATGACCTTGCAATGTGTGGAGCTATTCCCCGGTTTCTGTCATTAAGTTTAATTCTTGAAGAAGGTTTGAAGATTGAAGATTTATGGCGGGTGCTGGTTTCGGCAAAAGAGGCCTCAGAAAGGTCCGGTGTGCAGATTGTTACCGGGGATACAAAAGTTGTTGATAGGGGCAAGGGAGATTTGATATTCATAAATACAGCCGGTCTCGGGACTTTGCATACTAATGCCAAAATTGGATTTGATCGAATTAAAAAAGGGGATGTCATTGTTACGAGCGGCACTTTGGCAAACCATGGTGTTGCCATTCTATCCGTTAGGGAAGGTTTAGCATTTGAATCCCCAATATTAAGTGATACCATAAACCTCAACCACAAGATAAAATCAATGCTGGATGATTTTGGCATAAAAATCCACTTTTTAAGAGATCCTACACGAGGAGGAGTTGCTACTGTTCTTAATGAAATTGCTATTAATTCAAAGTTGGGGATATCAATCGATGAAGCATCCGTTCCGGTTAAGCCGGAAGTTCAGGGTGCCTGTGAAATACTTGGTCTGGATCCTATTTATATCGCCAATGAGGGAATTTTCCTTGCCATTGTTTCTGCGGATATATCCGAAAAGCTTCTGGAAACAATGAGATCCAAATACAACCTCGGAGAGGCAACCATAATTGGAGAAATTGTAGAAGATCATGCCGGTAAAGTAATCATGAACAGTTCAATTGGCGGGAAAAGGGTGGTTAACATGTTACTGGAGATCAGCTTCCAAGAATTTGTTAGAGTGCATTAATTTGTATTGTAATTTTAGAATTATAAGATAGGCATGGGGATTTTTTTGTTGTTACCAAATGTTAAAAACGAAGCCATTTTCTAATCAACAATATATCAAAGCATATGATCTTGAAGAAAACAAAGCTGAGAGTGGGTATAGTTGGACATGGAAACATAACTCCTATCCATGTTAAAAGCATCGAAGAGCTAGACAATTGTGAATTTGTTGCATTGTCGAGTTCAAGCGTTGAAAAACGCAGGAAGGTAGCTACAGAGCATGGAGTGAAGACTTTTGCCGACTACAATGATATGATATTACAGCCTGAAGTGGACGTGATCATAATTTGCACACCAAGCGGCTTCCATATGGAACCGACCATTGCAGCTGCCAATGCCAAAAAGCATGTCATTACAGAAAAACCCCTGGAGGTAACTGTAGCCCGCTGCAAAGAGATGATAGAAGCATGTGAAAAAGCAGGAGTGACGCTTTCCTGCATTTTTCAAAATCGGTATGCGTCCGATTATTTGAAGTTGGAAGAAGCAGTAAAAAGTGGAAAATTGGGAAAATTATTACTTGGTAATGCCTACATCAAATGGTTCCGTGACCAGGCTTACTATGATTCCGCTGACTGGCGTGGCACCAAACGGGGAGACGGCGGTGCAGTAGTTATCAACCAGGGTATCCACACCATCGACCTGCTAATGAACATTATGGGGACTGCGAAATCGGTGTTTGGCAACATTCGAACGCTCACCCATGACATTGAGGGAGAGGATCTTGCAACTGCAAATATCGAGTTTGAAAGTGGAGCGTTGGGCACCATAGAGGCGAGTACTTCCATCTATGATGCTTTTCCGGAAAAATTAGAAATACATGGTGTGGATGGAAGTGTGGTGATGGAAGCAGGAAAAATTGTCTATTGGAACAACAGGACGGATGGAGAACTGGAAATAGAAGAAAATTTGGAGAAAAGTGGAGCAAAAGATCCAATGGGTATCGACTACTCCAGGCACAAAACCCAATTAAACAACATCTTTAACTCCATCCTATCAGGCGGTGCGCCTGCTGTGACTGGCGTTGAAGCACGGAAGACCATTGAGCTCATTGAAGGAGTTTACAAATCTGCTGAGTCTGGTGAGAAAGTATTTTTGAATTCCTTTTAAAAGCAGGCGCGAAAAAACCCGGCACTCTACCCTACACCACCCGATCAGGGTCTCTCGAAGAGGACCCTGATTAAATACCAAGATCAAAATTTAGATCAGATTAATACTCAGACCTGATCAACGTTGCATCTCTCAAAGGTCATAATCCAATCAATCAAAATCAGAGTCCCTTCCCAGGAGACTCTGATTGGAAAGGTCTAAATAAGGTTAGGTTCTCCTGGCCTTCGCCGATCTTCACTCTTGCCCAGTCAGTGTCTCTCGAAGACCACCCTGATTAAATACCAGGATCAAAATTTGATCAGATTAACACTCAGACCTGATCGACATTGCATCTCACAACGTCAAAAATCCAATCAATCAAAATCCCTTCCCAGAAGACTCTGATCGGAAAGGTCTAAATAAGGTAGGGTCTTCGCCGCCTTTGCCGATCCTCACCAACTCTTGCCCAATCAGCGTCTCTCGAAGAGGACGCTGATTAATATTTCAGTCAAAATTTAGATCAGATTAATGATCTTCTGCATCAAGCAGGTTATTCCCTACTCACAAGTTCATTCAGAATATCTACAGAATCATGTTGTATGTTGTTTTCGATGATCAAAAGCCAATTGAAATGAAAATACTCAGCGCCTCAAAAGATTTTTTAGTCGGGCTTATTATTTTGCCTTTATTATTACTTTTTCAGTGCCAGGATGTCGTTCAGGAAAGTGATTCTACCACTGAGGATGACCCGATCTCAAGTATGATTATGACGCTCAAAGCGGATAATCAAATGCTGGATGTCTTCATAGAAAAAGTGTTGTCAGACCCTAAATTCGAGAATAAGTTCTTGCATCACCCATGGATGATTGAATCACTGGGTAGAGATTCATTGTTTGTCAATAGATTAATTGATCTGCTACTAGGTGATTCACAAAAACAGAATTCTTATTCAACCAATTATCTATAAGGGAGAGTTTTATGGAAGATTTTATAATAAATCTCTATGCCCATCAGTTAATAGATGAACGGGGAAGGGAATATGCCTTAGAGTCTATTTCTGAACAAAGGGCAATCGAAAAGGTGAATTGAGATTGGATATAATAAGCCAATAAATCAAAGCCAGTCTTAATTCATGTTTCACGTCATTTCCAGGCAACCATAGCATCCGAAAACATCCTTTTGAAGTCTTCAGCGTTTACCGGTCGGGGAGAAAGTTTGGTTACCCGGTGTTGAGGAAGTGTCCCTGCTGCCAGGGCTGGGATGTCATCTTCACTGTAACCAATCGCAGATAATCCATTCGGAATATCTAATTCTTTCATAAGATTTATAATGCTGCGTGCAAGTAGCTCTCCAGCCTCATTTTTGATATCTCTCACCTTTGAAACATCGGCACCCATCAATTGGGCCACTGCCAGATGGCGTTCAGGGCAAGCAGAACCGGTAAATCTAAATACCGCAGGTGCATTTAGAATGACAGACATTCCATGAGGCACGATTGGGTGAGACAGGTTTAGACCTTCAGGTTGGTAATCACGGACCATGCCCGATACCGGATATGACATGCCATGACAGAGATGCACTCCTGCATTTCCAAAGCCCATTCCAGCCATGCTTGCCGCCAGGATCATGTTACTTCTGGCCTCATCATCATTTGGGTTCTTTACCGCCCTTACAAGGTATTTGGTGGTAAGTTCTATAGCCTTTAAGGCCCACATATCACTTATCGGATTGCTTCCCTGGTAAGCAGGCCTGTAAATTGGCCGGGTTGGCCGGGAACGGTCGCTAAAGGGAATGGCCGTATAAGATTCAAGTGCATGACACAAGACATCCAACCCTGATGACGCAGCTATGACAGCCGGCATACCTTTGGTATTTTCCGAATCAACCAAGCCAAGGATTGGCTTCAAATAACGATGAGCAATCCCGGATTTGGCATGCCTTTCACTCAAATCCATTATGGCCACCCCGGTTGTCTCGCTGCCGGTGCCTGCTGTAGTTGGAATTGCAATCAGTGGCTTCAATGGCCCGGGTACTGGCTTGCCTAAACCTATAGGCGCATTAATGTAAGTATAGAAATCATCGGGATATGTGGCATAAAGGTTGGCTACCTTGGCTGTATCGATAGTAGATCCTCCTCCCACTGCAATGTATGCTTCATAATTTCCGGCCGTGGCAAAATCAATAGCCTCCTTCATCGAATAATCTGTTGGTTCAACCCTGACATTATCAAATAATTCAAATTCGACTTTTTCTGATTCAAGAGATTCCAGCACCGTTTGTACCGGCTGGCGATCCTTTAGATTTTTGTCAGTAAAAACCAGAACACGCCCAATACCCATATCGGTCAAATCCATCCCGACCTCTTTGGTCACACCCGCCCCAAATCGAAGATTGGAGCTCGCCATTTGCACTGCATATTCTTTGTCCATCTTTACAAAATGTTAGAATTGTTCACGTTGATCAAAGATAATTGAGTCCATGAAATTAAAATTTTCTACTCCACGCTTTTGGCCACCTTTCAATGACAACTTTGGTTTGGGTAAAAAATTCGATTGCATGTCGTCCCTGCCCATGTAGATCTCCAAAAAAGCTGTCTTTCCATCCGCTAAATGGAAATTGGGCCATCGGTGCAGCCACCCCGACATTAATGCCGATATTTCCTGCCATGGTCTCATTCCTAAATTTTCGCGCATTGGCACCGCTTGATGTAAATAGACATGCCATATTCCCATATTGACCGGCATTTATGAATGAGATAACCTCGTCCAGGGTCTTCATGTGCAATAAGCTCATTACGGGTCCAAATATTTCGGTTTTGATCAGATCACCATCTGAAGCAACATTTTCCAAAATGGTCGGTGTGAGGAAATTGCCTTTTTCAAAACCAGAAATCTTTGCTTCTCTCCCGTCCAGCAAGATGTTAGCTCCTTCATTTATTCCTTTCCTGATCAGTCCGCTGATCCGCTCCTTGCTATCCGAACTGATTACAGGCCCCATTTCTACTCCCTCTTCCAAACCAAAACCAGTCGTCCTTAACCTGGCGTTCTCTACTATCGCATCCCGGAAATCTCTCTGGATATCTCCGACTGAAATAACAGTAGAAGCGGCAAGACATCGTTGACCAGCACAACCATAAACGCTATCAGCAATAATCTGGGTGGTCATCTCAAAATCAGCATCAGGTAAGACAACAACCGGGTTCTTGGCGCCCCCCTGTGCCTGTACTCTTTTCCCATTTGCTGTTCCTTTAGAATAAACATATCTGGCTACGTTGCTCGATCCTACGAAACTAATGGCTTTCACCTCGGGATGAGTGAGCAGGGCGTCAACTGTTTCTTTTCCTCCATGTACCATGTTGACGACACCTTTCGGCAGATCCAGCTGATCAATCAACTGGAATAAGCGACTCATCGTCAAGGGTACTTTTTCTGAGGGCTTGATGATAAAAGTGTTGCCGCATGCGATGGCATAAGGGAGAAACCAAAAGGGAATCATTCCCGGAAAATTAAAGGGTGCAATGCAAGCGCAAACACCCACCGGTTGCCTGATCGTGAATTCGTCAATTCCGCTGGCGATATCTTCAGAAAATTCACTTTGAATAAGTGCCGGCGTACCACAAGCCATTTCCACATTCTCAATAGCACGCGTTAATTCACCCAATGATTCTACTTTCGTTTTTCCACATTCCCTGGTAATGATCTCAGCTAATTCTTCCTTACTCTGTTCTAACAAAGTCTTTAGTTTGAATAAGGGTTGAACTCTTTGATTAACAGGTGTGTGACTCCAATCAGAAAGTGCCGATGAAGCGGCCTTAACTGCCGACTCTACGTCCCTGGCATTACCCGGCCCGAAGGGCACTTTAGCCAGAACATCCTGATTGGCAGGGTTGATAACATCAACAGCGTGGCTCTCAAAGCTTTGTTTCCAATCACCATTGATGTAGTTGTTTAGCACTTCCATGTCAGCGTTAAGCGAGTTAAATATCTGTGAATTTACTACCTGTACATCAAAATATTTATTACTTCGTGGCGCCCATTCAATTTCCTTGCAAAGTCCCCTTCCCAATTATCAAACAAAGTGTATGCGCCAGAATTTCTCCAGAGGATATGTTAATAAACGAACAATTGGTAATTAATTTTATTGCCAAATTGAGAACCGGGATAAAATATATAAAGAAGATTCTGTTTTGCTTAGGAGCATTGGGTATTGGTTATTTTTTGATAGCAATTATTTTATCGATTATGAGCACTACTCCTGATAATTTGGATTGTGTCCCAGAAAAAGAGGTTTTCATAGCGACGAACGGCGTCCATTTGGACATCATAGTGCCCAGAAAAATTCTTACCAGAGGATTGCAGCAAGAGTTAGAAATATCCGAATCAGTGGAATACCTATCATTTGGTTGGGGAGATAGGGCGTTTTATTTAGAGACCCCTACATGGAATGATTTGAAATTAAGTACGGCAGTTAAGGCAATTTTTTTAAACAGGGAAACAGCGATACATCTAGTAAGCTATTATAAGAAATATGACCACTGGATATCGATTCAAATGTGTGAAATGCAAATAGCCTTGTTATTTAATTATTTAGACCGATCATTTAAAAGAGATGGGGAATATAGGTTGATTGAAATCAGAGATTCGGGGTATGCCAAATATGATAAATTTTATGAAGCCAACGGAAATTTCAGTTGTCTGCAAACTTGTAATAATTGGGTAAATGAAGGATTAAAAGAAGCAAAAATCAAAACCTCAATTTGGTCTCCATTTGATTATGGTGTATTGTATCAGGTCGGTAAGAAATGATTAACATGACAGTTTTTTGGAGTCTTTATAAGACTCTTTGAGTCATAACCAGTAGACATTTTATAGGATGGTGTGTATCTTTATTCTTAGTTTACATTCATTCTAAAGTCAGACGCTTATATATAAATTCACAGTTATGAATTGGTTATTTGTACTTCCGGTTATTAGTGCTTCGGTTTCTTTTTTACTATCGACCTCGAACAAGTCTTATGAGGGTATCCCGAAGTTTGACATTCAGGAAATTGATGGAAATATTGCCATTGGATATGGTCTGGAAATCGGAGATGTGGATGGTGATGGTAACGATGATATTTTACTCGCGGATAAGACTCAGATAGTCTGGTATCGGAACCCTGATTGGCAACGATTTGTCATGGTTGATCAGCTTACCGAGAGAGACAACGTATGTATTGCGGCCAGGGATATCAATGGTGATGGTCAGGTAGAAGTTGCAGTTGGTGCTCAATGGAACCCTGGAGAGACGAGTGATCCTACCTTGTCCGGATCTGTTCATTATCTCATTCGCCCTGCTGATCCGACACAATTATGGGAAGCTATAAAGCTTCATCACGAACCGACAGTCCACAGAATGAGATGGGTCAAAGCGGGCGACTCCTTCAATTTGGTGGTCCTTCCATTACATGGAAGAGGTAATAGGAATGGTGAGGGAGAAGGTGTAAATGTGATGGCATATCAAGTGCCGGAAGACCCCCGAACTGAGTGGTCTTATTCCATTATTGATAAAACGATGCGCCAGACGCATAATTTTGATGTGGTGGAAGAGAATGGAAAAGAAGCTTTGTGGATAGGAGGAAAAGAAGGCGTAAAAATATTTCAAAATGAAAACGGCAAATGGAGACTATCAAATTCTACCAATTGGTTGATCAGTGACAATGGATTTGGAGAAATACGAAAGGGGAAAGAAGTGTTGGCCGGTATCCAACCCATGCATGGTAATGAATTGGTCGTTTATACCGAATCAAGTGGAAGAAAATTGCTGACTGATCAGCTCAAGCAGGGCCATGCCCTGGCTTGCATTGATCTGCTTTCTCAAGGCTATGAACAAGTCGTGGCAGGATGGCGTGAGAAAAATGATGAAGAAGTTCTTGGCATAAAAATATTTGTAAGCGAAGATCCTGAATGGACAAAATGGACTTCCTTCTGGATCGATCAGGACGGCATGGCGTGTGAGGACCTGAAAGTAGCCGACCTGGATGGTGATGGCAAAATGGATATTATAGCCGCCGGACGCAGCACCAGGAATCTTCGCATCTACTGGAACAAATCTTGAGATCGTCCTTTTGACACGATCTCAGGTGGAAGTGCTAATTGCTTATTTCCGAATTTCTAAAGTTCGGGTTTCCTCCCGGCCGTAGCCAATAACCTCCAATTGATCCTTATACACTTTTAAAACTCCATAAGAAGATTCTTCCGTATCTACCATCCCCTTTATGGTGAGATAGTGGACTCCGTTTTTCTGTCCATAGTTTCCCTCGTGGTTATGTCCGTTTATATAAGCTTTTACACAGGGGTAACTTTCGATTATTTCAATGATCTCATTGGAGTTCCATAAGTTATGCACGTTGTCAGGGTAGATCGGAAAGTGGCAATAAAGCACAACTTTTTCCTTCTTTTTAGAGGCTTTATCCAACGTTGCCTTTAGCCATTCCAATTGGGCTGTTCCAATGGCCCCATTCCATTTCGGAGTTGCTATTTTGTTTTGCTCATAATACTGCTCAGCTGCCTTATAATTTTCACTGTCTTTTGGGTAAGCATGAAAACTAATATCATTTCCATTAAGCACTATAAAGCGCCAACCTTTGACTTCAAAATCATAATAATCCGAGGGCAGGTTCATCCTTTTTGCGACCGCCGACTTTTTTTCATCTGCTACTGAAAAATCATGGTTACCTAGTACATGGTACCTGGGCATTTTCAGGTTGTTGTAAATTGGAGCTACAACATCAAAACTTTCCCAATCACGGTCAATAAAATCCCCGAGGTGTACTGTATACTCCAAATCCATGGTGTTAAAATGGGATACGCATTCTTTCAACTTAGCATTTGACATGGAGTATTTTCTTACTCCCGCCCCCTCCAAATTGAAATACTGGCAATCGGCGATGATGCCAATTGAGAATTCTCTTCTCGCTCTTTCACCTTCCTGACAGTAAGTGCTGAACGTCAATAATCCGATACAGATTACCTCGATTGAAATTAATCTTTTTAAGATCATAATTTTTTATTGCTTATTGGAAGGTTGAGATTAGGCAGAAAAAGATTCTCGGTCTTATCCTGGAGCAAGTTAATATAGAGCTCAATTCTTGAAGAACTCCCAAAGGCTGGTGTTTGAGCCTTTTCACGGAGTTTTAGCACCAGTTTTAATTTCCAATAGAGTTACCGTCATTGACTAGTGCTTGGATCAGTAATTTCAGAAATTCGCTTTTTCATATTTTCGAAAGTAGTATAACCACCGGCTATCAGATGCAGATCTTTCCCATGTTTGAAAACAACTGAAGGATATCCCCGAATTCCCCAATCTCGGACGGTCATAAATTCCCTTTGCGTTTCCAGCTTGATGGGCTCGCTGTTCCAAAGTGACATAAAAGTTTCAAAATCAATATTGAATGATTCACAGATTGGACGATAAAATTCTGCTGATTTTGGGTCTTGAGATTCAGCATAGAATCTAAATTGAATGGACTCGAAAAATTCCAGGTCATTCGCCTGCTTCAAAGATCTATAGGCAACGACAGCTCTGCAAGCCGGTTCAGTATCATAGTCAAATGATTCAAGTTCCAGCAAGTCATAACTAAATGGTTGACCACTTCTTGCATTGACTTCCTGCCAGTGATGTCGTAAAAAAGATTTCATATGATCATTCCAGGATTCTCCACCGCCGGGTCGTAAGCCACCTAACATTATCTTGAATAAAAATTCAGAAAAGTGATTCTTTAATTTCTTGAGTTCTGAGGAAATACCCCAACACCAGGAGCACATGGGATCACCTACATAGATTAACTCACCGGCTAGCATCGTCTATTGTATTGAGCATTTAAATGATGACTTTTCTTCAATACCCATTCCCTTCCAGGTTCAAATAAGCATCTATTTTTTAAAACCTTTAGTGAGATGAGATTATGAGACTGAAGTTAGCCGTCTGGGATAACTTTTAAAAGGTTTTAGGTTTTATCAAACGGTAAATTATATTATTGAAGTAGGCACTTAATAAATACAGATCACTTTGTAAGGACATGGCTTGTGGTCAACCATTT
>JAQCLE010000132.1 GCA_027592755.1 Bacteroidota bacterium
CTCAAAGGTTTGAACTTTTTCCGCTATTTTATCCGTTTTTTGAAATTAGACTTTCGGATAGTTGTGTTAATTATAGTAATAAGAGGGTCATCGTATTGGGAGCTCCAGGCGGCCAAATCATCCCGCTTGAAAATGAAAACATGTCCCTCGTTGAAATCATTGCATTGTCTGGGGGAATTAACCAGGATGCCAGGTCCCAAAACATCAGGTTGATCCGGGGGGATTTAACCAATCCGGAGGTTTATTACGTAGACCTGGGAACGGTAGCTGGGATGAGAGCATCCATTTTGAATGTTGAACCGGGCGATGTCATCTACATCGAACCAAGGCGAAGGGTGTTATTTGAAGCCCTCAGAGATGTTAGCCCTATTTTGGGTTTAGTAACGAGCCTGCTAACTTTGGCATACGTATTACAAACGAGATAGTGACAGAGGGCGATAAATTCAACGCAAATACCCAGCAGACCCCAGAAAAGGGGGATGATCTTCTCAATGATTTAGATCTCGAAAAGGTTATTCTTGTCCTCAAAAAAAGTATCCCCTGGATAATAATTCTCCTGATAATTTCATGTTCAGCTGCCTACATCTATGTAAGGTATACGAAGCCCCTTTTCCAGTCACAATCCATTCTGAAGCTCGATGTTCAGAATGAATCGAGTATCATAGGCATTAGCAGCCCTTTTGGAAACACGGGTACCGCTGGACTTTCCGGAGAAATTGAATTACTGAAATCGGAGTTATTCTTCAGTAGGGTGGTCGAAGCCATAAAATATGACGTAGCCTATTATTACTATGGTCAAATCCTGGAAGAAGAGCGTTACAAAAATTCACCCTTTGTGGTGAGTCATTTGATAAAGAATGAATCGTTTTATGACAAGCCAATTGACCTGGAAGTTATCAACGGAGACCAATTCCGTTTGGAATATGAAATTGGAAGCACTTTAGTATCGGATATTTACAATTTCAACCAGGAGATATTAACACCTGACTTTAATTTTTTAGTTGAAAAAACAAATTCGTTTAGCAATACCAATGCCCTTGGTAAATACTATTTTACAGTTAACAGCAATCAGGCGACCACCAACTTTCTTCAAAGGAACGTCATCGTGGATCCGCTTAATTTCAATGCCAAAACGATTAGAATTTCATTGAATGATTTTAACAAAAACAAAGCCCGGGATTTTCTGATTGCCATTGATACGCTCTACCTGGAGTACACTAAAGAGGCCAAGAACAAAACAATTGAGCAAAAGATTGCTTTTCTGGATAACCAGTTGAAGCTAACCAATCAAAAGCTTGAAGAATATGAAAGTTATTTTGAAGATTTTACCATAGCACACCGGACGACAAGTCTTGAAAATGATGTTGGAGAAGCCATCGTATCACTTGAGGCACTCGATACGCAATATATAAAACTGAAAACTGAGCACTCGAACCTTGAGTTGGTGATCGATCAAATCGAAGCCGATCAGGCTTTCATCATTAGCCCATTCATTGTATCCACTTTACCTGAGACCGTGGCTTCGCAATTGGTCTCATACAATAAATTAGTCAGTGAACGTGAAGCGAAGCTGGCATCTTACAATGAGAATACATTCGTCATACAACGAATCAGTCAACAGCTTCAGACCGAAGAAGGCAATGTCAGGAAACTACTGATTGAATATGAGGGTATACTGAATGACAGGATTGAACAAGTTGATTCAAGAAGAAAAACTGTTGAGAGTGCCTTTGTACAGCTACCATCAATGGACACCGAATTCAGAAAGAACCGCAGGTTTTATGGTCTTTATGACGAAACCTACCTCCAACTGGTTAGGAGTAAGTCCGAACTTGAAATTGCCATGGCAGGCACGGTCACCAATTTCGTAATCCTTTCGCCAGCGTCTTTACCTGCGGACCCCATCGAGCCACAGGCCTTATTGATATATGGTATTGGCCTCCTTGCTGGCTTGGTGCTCAGTACCGTATTTGTATTGATGCGATACCTGCTACACAACAAAATCAATTCGGTGAAAGAGCTGGAAAGATTGGTGCATGCGCCGGTATTGGGTTCATTGCCCTATTACCGGGCCAATGGCGAGACGCAAACATGCCTTGTCATTGATAAAGCGCTGAAATCGAGCCTGAGTGAGGCCCTGAGATCGATCAGAACCAATATGGAATTTTTGAATCCAGATAAGGCGAATAAGATTATTTCAGTTACCTCTACGGTCAGTGGAGAAGGCAAAACTTTCTTTTCCATCAATTTGGGAGCCATTCTTTCACTCGCAAATCATAAAGTAATTATTGTCGATTTAGACATGAGAAAGCCCAAGGTCCATACCGCCTTTGGTGATGAAAGGGGAGCTGGTGGTGTCAGCACAATTTTGATTGGTAAGGAGAAACTGTCTAAATGTATCCGGTCAACCAAAATGGAGAACCTGTATTACCTTAATGCCGGACCTACGCCTCCGAATCCTTCAGAGTTATTGCTTGGAGAATCATTTGACAGATTACTTACTGATCTCAAGAAAGATTTCCATATTATCTTATTGGATACACCTCCTGTTGGCCTGGTAACTGACGGAATTTTGGCAATGCACCGGGCGAATTTGCCAATTTATATCATGAGGGCGGATTATTCCAAACGCGTATTTGCAAAGAGCCTGAATAATTTGGTCAGGATGAATCGCTTCAAGAACCTTTCCGTTGTTCTGAATTCGGTGAAATACGCCAAAGGGTATGGTTATGGTGGCGGATATGGTTATGGTGGATATGGGAATGGCTATTACGAAGAGGAAAATTCGAAAAACGGGTCCATTATTGAAAAGCTCAAAAAGGTAAATACATAATAAATTGTTGCAGGGGATCGGATATTTTTCTACTTTGATTGTGTTTAAATAAGCTACATGGCAGAGGACTTTAAGCGGGATAAGCAAAACGAATTGATTAGAAAATTTGAAGCTTATCTGAAAGATCAGGAGAGCCATTATTTTGATTCTGAATCCCTCGAGGAGATAATTAATCATTACGTAAATAAAGGGAGGGTTAATGATGCGCTGAAGGCCGCCGAGATTTCGGTTGGTCAATATCCCTTCGCTACGGAATTGCTGCTGTTGAAGGCCCAGTTGCTGTCTGATCTCAACAGACATGAAGAGGCTTTGGCTGCAATGGAAACATTGTCAATGATGCAGCCAAACGATCCTGAAGTGCTCTGTCTTCGTGGGAATATACATCTTGATCTGGAATGTTTTGATGAAGCCATCGAAGATTTCAAACTGGCACTGCCATTAACATCCGAGCCCGATGAGTTGAATTATAATATTGGATTAGCCTACCAGTCAAAGAGCCAGTTTAGTGAAGCTATCCAATACTATAAAGCAGCTATTGAGGTCAATCTGCATCATGACAGTGCCCTCTATGAACTGGCTTTTTGTCTTGAAGCGCTCGGAGAACTGGAAGGTAGCTTATCTTATTATCAGAAATTTATTGACGAAGACCCATACTCTGAATATGCCTGGTACAATCTGGGTATTGTTCTCAGTAAGCTGGAGCGGTTTAAAGAAGCAATTGAAGCCTATGAGTACGCGATTGCAATAGATGAAACGTTCAGCTCCGCCCATTTTAACATGGCCAATGCCCTTATGAGCCTTGAAAAGTATACCCAGGCCATCGATGCCTATAAGAGTACGCTTAAAATTGAAGGAGCAAGTGCTGAAACCTATTATTGCATTGCAGAGGCCTATGAAAAACTTGTTCAGTATGAACTGGCTATCCGGTATTTCAGAAAGGCGGTAAAGATTGAACCTTTTTATAGTGAAGCCTGGTTTGGCATTGGGCATTGTTTGTATCATCAGGATAAGTGGCATGAGGCCATCCATTTCTTCAATAAGGCACTAAAATTTAACGTTGAAAATGCCGATTATTGGTTGGCTTTGGCTTGTTCTGAGTTCAAAGTTGGAAACATTGTCTCCAGCCAGGATGCCTTCGAAGAGGCCAGTCAGCTGGATCCTAAGAAAACCGATGTCTGGCTCCAGTGGTCCTACCTTCATTATGAACAAGGAGACTATAGCAAAGCAATTGACCTTGTGCTTCATGGGATCGATGAAATACCTGAGGATTCAAATCTTTATTATCGAATTACAGCTTACTTAGTAGCAGCAGGAAAATACAAACAAGCCTTTACATTTTTAGAAAATGGGTTAGTTTTAAACTTCGAAAATCATACGGTCTTATTTGAGTTTTTCCCCAAGCTGGCGACTCAAAAGGCCCTTTTCAGAATCATTGATCAATACAGAAATAAGGAATCATAGATGAATTATTCACTGAAGGACATTCCTGCAAGGCCGGAAAAACCAAGACAGGTCGGTTACACCATGGTCATGGATAAAGGCCTGAGTTTAAGAGAAGTTGAGGACATGCTCTCCATTTGCGGAGATTATATTGATATTGTCAAATTAGGCTGGGCCACCTCATATGTTACACCAAACCTAAAAGAGAAATTAGCAATCTATAAGTCAGCCGGGATTCCGGTGTATTTCGGGGGTACCCTATTTGAAGCGTTCATTATCCGGGATCAATTTGAGGGTTTTAGGAAAATCCTGGACAAATACGGGCTCGAATATGCCGAAGTGTCCGACGGTTCAATCGAAATTGAACATGAAAAAAAGCTAAATTTTATCAGGCAACTTACTGAGCAAGTGACAGTCTTATCTGAGGTTGGATCGAAAGATGCAGAAAAAATAATTCCACCTTACCAATGGATTGAATTAATGAAAACTGAATTGGAGGCCGGGGCGTGGAAAGTAATTGGGGAGGCACGGGAATCCGGTAATGTGGGTTTGTTCAGATCAACTGGCGAAGTCAGGTCGGGCCTCGTTCAGGAGATACTGACAACCATTCCAAGTGACAAAATCATTTGGGAGGCACCACAGAAGCCTCAACAGGTTTGGTTTATTAAACTCCTTGGGGCTAATGTGAATCTGGGGAATATTGCACATGATGACATTGTCGGTCTTGAGACGCTTCGCCTTGGACTTCGAGGGGATACCTTTTACCAATTCTTAAAAGGCCCAAAACCATAAATGGCTTCTAAGGTCAGGAATTTCACCCTTCTCTTTTTTAAAGGTATCGGAATGGGCAGTGCGGATATCATTCCTGGGGTATCAGGTGGTACGATTGCATTTATTACTGGTATCTACGAAGAACTCATTAATTCCATTCAATCGTTTGATTTCAAAGCACTTAAACTACTGGTATCCCTTGACCTGGAGGGTTTTTGGAAAAGAGTAAACGGAAATTTCCTGGCTGTTCTTGTATCTGGCATTGCTGTAAGCGTCCTATCTTTTGCCAGCGTGATTACTTATCTTCTTGATAATTTTCCAATTCAAATCTGGTCATTTTTCTTCGGGTTGATTATCATATCTGCATTGTCGGTAATGACACAGGTAAAACAAAAAAGCGCTGGTGTCGTGATTTCAAGCGTTCTTGGAATTCTAATTGCATTTATCATTACTTCAGCCACTCCAGCGACAACACCGGATAGTCTATGGTTCATATTTATCTGTGGCATGGTAGCCATTTGTGCCATGATCCTGCCAGGAATATCCGGAAGCTTTATTTTATTGATTTTTGGAAAATATGAATTTATTTTAAACGCCCTAAAGGCAATGGATTTCGTTGTCATCCTTACGTTTATTGGTGGATGTATTATCGGGCTGCTGTCATTTACAAGGATTATCAGCTGGCTTTTTAGCCGGTTTCATGATGTCACCGTAGCATTACTTGCAGGGTTTATGTTCGGTTCATTGAACAAAGTATGGCCATGGAAATTAACTACTGCTTTCAGAATCAACAGCCATGGAGAGCAGGTGGCACTTATTAGGGAAAATATCTTGCCAACAGAATATTTTGAGCTCACGGGTACGCAACCCGAACTTCTCTTTGCCTTGTTCTTGATGGCATTGGGTTTCTTTATTATCGTCATACTTGAAAAAATTGCATTAAAACTGAAGGAAGAACCAAATGACTAAAGTCTTTGGACTTATTGGTAAAAAGCTGGGGCATTCATTTTCAAAAAGATACTTCACAGAAAAGTTTGCCCGGGAGAATATAGGGAATTGCACCTATCAACTTTTCGAAATTGATTCCATTGACCAGCTGCCAGGGCTGATTAAAACTGAGAAGAATTTGGTTGGTTTGAATGTAACCATACCTTATAAACAGGAAATAATACCGTTTCTGTCTGCAATTGATAAAGCCGCCGAAAGGATTAAAGCCGTTAATGTTGTCAGGATTACAGCTGATGGATTGGTTGGTTTTAATTCCGATTATTATGGCTTCAAAAACTCACTCAACAACTGGATTGGTCACGCAACAGGTATCAAAGCGTTGGTTTTAGGAACAGGGGGTTCATCAAGGGCCGTACATGTTGCTTTGGATGACCTCGGGATTGAATATCACAGCGTTTCTCGCAGTAAAGGCCCTGCCAATATGACCTATGATGATCTCTCAAAGGAAGTGATTGGTTCATGTCATCTGATCATCAACACTACGCCGCTGGGGATGTATCCTGAAATCAATTCATACCCAGACATTCCCTATGGTTATCTGACACCGGATCATTATCTTTTTGACCTTGTTTACAATCCCCTGGATACCGAGTTTATGAATAGGGGTCAGGCAAATGGTGCTCGTGTAAAAAATGGCATTGAAATGCTGGAACTCCAGGCTGAGAAATCGTGGGAGATTTGGAATGCTGAGCTGGCCTAAAACCCGGGTTGACTATATTCGTAAATCCTTTTTTAACACCACATGGATTTTAAAATTCACTCAGGGTTTGAGCCCACCGGCGATCAACCAAAAGCTATTGTACAGCTCACGGAAGGCATTAATAAGGGAGAACCGGCACAAACGCTTCTTGGTGTAACGGGGTCAGGAAAAACATTTACTATTGCTAACGTCATCCAGGAAGTCAGCAAGCCAACACTCGTATTAAGTCATAATAAAACCCTTGCGGCTCAACTGTATGGGGAATTCAAGCAATTCTTTCCGGACAATGCTGTTGAGTATTTCATCTCTTATTATGACTATTACCAACCGGAGGCATTCATGCCTTCTACCAATCTCTATATCGAAAAGGACTTGTCGATTAATGAAGAAATTGAAAAACTCAGACTAAGTGCCACGTCATCACTGCTTACAGGACGTCGGGATATTATAGTGGTAGCATCAGTTTCATGTATCTATGGTATCGGTAATCCGGAGGAATTTGGAAAAAATGTGATCAAGCTCCAGGAAGGCGATATAATTCCACGGAATCAACTTCTATTTCGATTGGTTGATATTCTCTACAGCAGAACCGAGGCAGAATTCAAAAGGGGCAATTTTCGTGTGAAGGGTGACACGGTTGATATATTTATTGCTTACGCTGACTTCGCCTATCGTATCTATTTTTTTGGTGATGAAATTGAAGCAATCCATCGCATTGACCCGGCTACAGGCAAGAAGATTGGTGACGAGAAAGTCATTTCAGTCTTTCCCGCCAATATTTTTGTAACCGGAAAGGATGTTATTCAAATCGCGATAAAAGAAATCCAGGATGACCTGGTGAATCAAATAACT
The DNA here is from genome assembly GCA_027592755.1 of Bacteroidota bacterium. GTDB lineage: Bacteria > Bacteroidota > Bacteroidia > Cytophagales > Cyclobacteriaceae > JAJCYL01. The sequence goes on from JAQCLE010000132.1 coordinate 7,605, forward strand.
TTTTTCGAAGCAGAAGGTCGTTTTTCAGAATCCAAACGAATCAAGGAGCGAACAGAGTTTGACCTCGAAATGATCCGGGAGCTGGGTTATTGCTCAGGTGTTGAGAATTACTCTCGATACTTTGATAGAAGAAACCAGGGCGATCGACCTTTCTGCCTGTTGGACTATTTCCCGGATGATTATCTGATGATAATTGACGAGAGCCATGTATCTGTTCCTCAGGTGAGGGCAATGTGGGGTGGGGATCGTTCGAGAAAAGTGAATCTTGTTGATTATGGCTTCAGGTTACCATCTGCCTTAGATAACAGGCCGTTGACATTTAATGAATTTGAAGAAATGATTGGCCAGGTAATTTTTGTGAGTGCTACCCCGTCGGAATATGAACTTAGGAAGTCGGAGGGCGTTGTAGTAGAGCAATTGATTCGACCAACAGGGCTATTGGATCCAATCATCGAAGTTCGGCCAAGCCTCAATCAGATCGATGATTTGATGGACGAGATTGACCAAAGAGTCCTTAAGGATGAAAGAGTTTTAGTTACTACCCTTACCAAAAGAATGGCTGAGGAATTAACCAAGTACCTGGAAAATGTTGGTGTAAAGTGCCGTTATATACATTCCGAGGTTAATGTCCTCGATCGGGTAGAAATCCTCAGGGAACTGAGGCTAGGAATTTTCGATGTGTTGGTGGGTGTCAATCTATTAAGAGAGGGTCTTGATCTCCCGGAGGTTTCTCTTGTCGCAATATTAGATGCCGACAAAGAAGGATTTCTAAGAAACGTGAGGTCTTTGGTACAAACCATTGGTAGAGCAGCAAGAAATGAAAATGGGATGGTTATCATGTATGCGGACAAGGTAACACAATCAATGGAGGTAGCCATCGATGAGACAAACCGACGTCGGAGTGTTCAAATCGCCTACAATGAAAAGCATGGGATAACTCCAGCTACAATTATCAAGTCGAAAGGCTCAATCATGGATCAAACACAAGTGGCTGACTCCAAGAAGTCGTCAGCTAAATACTATATCGAAAACGAGAAACCCAATATCGCAGCAGACCCTGTTGTCGCCTATATGGGTTCTGAGGATATCGAGAAACTAATACGGAAGACTAAGAGATCGATGGAAAAAGCTGCTAAGGATCTTGATTTCATTGAGGCTGCACGCCTGCGAGACGAACTCTTTGGTCTTCAAATGATTCAGGATAAAAATAAGATATAAAAAAACCTCCACTGGGAGGTTCTTTAATATTTTCTTAAATTCTATTCTTAGTAATTTGTTCCGGCCCTAATCATGGCACACCTGAAACCAATATCAGCCGTTGCCGAGTCTTCTTCAAGATATCTTCTAGTTCCGGGTGACATCCAATAGGCCACATCTTTCCAGGAACCCCCTTTGTATACCCTGACACGGTCAGTTATCAATGAATTATAACTTCCGGCATCATAACCGTCTTCAGGATCAAGGTAACCATCTCTTCTCACAGGATTAAGATCATCAAAATCCTGAAATGACAAAGGTCTGTATACATCATGTACCCATTCGCTTACATTACCGGCCATGTTGTAAAGGTTAAATTCATTTGGAGGATAATCATAAATATAAGTAGTGATCATTGCTCCGTCATTCAGTTTTCCGGCAATACCCGCATAGTCCCCTCTTCCTCGTTTGAAGTTGGCCAGAAAATAACCCATTTTCTTACCATAGGGATTTCTAAGCGCATGACCATCCCATGGATAAATCCGTGCGTGAGTTTGTTGTTCATCCAGCCATTGCGTTCCTATCAGGGCTTGTGCCGCATATTCCCACTCAGCCTCTGTTGGAAGCCTGTAGTCTGGTAATACAACTCCTGTTTCAAGAGCAATGCGTTGATTTCCTGACTCGGCACTAAGTTCAAGTCCTGCATCCTCTGCCAACTTCTGGTTAACTACAACTGTTCTCCACTTACAATAGTCTTCGGCTTGCCTCCAGTTTACACCCACTATCGGAAAAAATCTAAAACCAGGATATCGAAGGTAGTGATCGACATAAGGATCGTTAAAGGCCAAATCTCTTGCCCATACAGTCGTATCAGGCAAAGCTGACTCATAAAACTGCCTTGAACTGTCCTGCTTTACGTAATAGAGATATTCAAGCCAGTGAATGTTGGCAACCTCAGTCTCATCCATGTAGAATGAAGCCACAGTTACTGTTCGTTCAATGTTGTCCCGCCGACTCATGAGGTCCTCTTCAAAGGAACCCAGAATTGCACGACCACCTTCAATAAATACAAGATTTGGCCCTTCCGGCTGACCTTGGAAATCATTTACCTGAAATCCCCCATCTTCGTTGTACTCAAGGCCTGTAGCGGAACTTGCCACGCCCGGGGTGGTACTGGTAGGGTTTCCACCTTTCCCAAAAAAGGGCAATTTCCCACAGGAATCCATCAAAAAGAGGATTGCGAGGGAAAACGCATAAACCACAAATTTCTTCATAACCTGTTCAATTTTATTCAAGTTTCTAATATACAAAGATAACTTTAATACAAAAATGTGAGAAAGAACTCACCATAACTACAAATCACACTTAATTATAATAGAAATTCAAGGAAAAT
>JAQCLE010000019.1 GCA_027592755.1 Bacteroidota bacterium
TGTCAATAAGTTAACTCAACAAACCTCTAATGGCGGTCATTAGAGGTTTTGCCTAATGACAATTCTGGGCTTAATATTGGAGTTGAATTTTAGGCTTACCTTTTTATAATCCTGATTTTACTACTCACTTATCAAACGGAATGAGCAAAGATGGGAACCTCGTTAAATTGAGGTGTGTTCAGATTTTACTTTTTTTCTGTACAAGTTGCTTATGTTTTTCTTTATCCTACGGACAACATTCGGCCAATAGCCAGGAGGAAATTACGAAATCCAGGGAAAGAAATGTCAAGCAAACGTACACCGACCTGGATATTGCTGATTTTATTACAGGCAAAATTTATCAACTTCGCAATTTTGACATTGAAGGAAGTCAGTATTTTACTGGTGAATATTTTGTTAATGGATCTCTTGTTTACGATGGCGTTTTATTTGAAAATATTCCCTTACAATACGACATCTATCGACAGTTGGTAATTACATTATTTGATTCCGGATCTACTATTGAAAATCTAAGTATTGATAGCAATAGAATCTCCTGGTTTTCTTTTGATGGATTGAAATTTGTCAACTATAAAGGGGTGTTATTACCCCATGGGATTTACCAGGAATTTTATAATGGTTATCGCTCAACTATTTTGATTAAAAGGGTGAAAGAGACAGCCAGAAACGATGAACGAAGTAGATATTATTACAAATTCAACACAAATTATAAGATTTATCTTCTGATCAAGAACCAGGTTTACCAGATAAATAAAAAAAAAGACCTCATGATTGCGCTAGGCAATGATGTGGAGGTGCGGAAGTATATTAAATCCAATAACTTAAGCTTTAACAGGAAAATGATTGAGGAATCTCTCTCTAATATTATGGCATATTACGATAAAATCTAAGTTGGGCTGATGAGAAAATTTTCATTGATGCCTTTTTTTCTTCTAATGCTCATCAATTCGCTATATGCGCAGAACTCAATCATTGAAATTACCTGCAATTATGCCGATACTAAATTCCGATTGGTGGCAGAAGATATGGAAAGCAGGTATCCAATAAAGTTTTTCTATTCTTCAGATTGTGATAGCATTCCTGTAAATGCAAGCTTGAATAATGCATCGCTGGAATTGTTTCTTCAAACTGTTCATCTGAATACAGGACTCAATTTCTTTCTACACGGAGACAGGAATATCATTACCACCAGGAAGTTTGAGATCAAAAATAAACTTTCTGAAAATTTCTTTGAAAATAAACCTGGTATAGTTGACACCCTAGCTAATATCTATAACATCCTTGATCAGCTTAGGGAGATATCGGGTGATGATGAAAATAATTCAATTGAAAACCGAATCTTCGAAATAGGCGATATCTCCCAAAGGTATCGCCAGGATGAAGGAACAATTGCCGGCTACCTTCGGGAGGCTACCACAGGTGAACCAATCATAGGAGCTTCAATTACCATCAGGGAACCAGTGATTGGCGTTATTACTGATCAGTTTGGCTATTACTCCTTTACGCTTCCCAAGGGCAGGCATGAACTCTTCTTTAACTCAATTGGAATGAAGAAAACCAAGAGGCAGGTTATGCTCTATAGCGATGGAAATCTGGATGTAGATATGATAGAGGATATCGTGGCGCTTAAAGAAGTGGTCATCTCCGGAGAAAGAGAAAATGTTGACAACATTCAAACAGGGCTTGCACGGTTGAATATTCAAAGTATTAAACAGATTCCCACAATACTTGGTGAAGCGGATATCATGAAAATTGCGTTGACGCTCCCCGGTGTTCAATCGGTTGGCGAAGGGGCCACCGGTTTTAATGTGAGAGGTGGTGCAACTGATCAAAACCTCATCCTCCTTAATGACGTCCCCATTTACAATACCAACCATCTTTTTGGTTTTTTCTCTGCATTTAATGCAGATGTCATCTCAGAAGCAAACCTCTATAAAAGTGGCATTCAGGCTAACTATGGAGGGCGTCTTTCCTCCGTTTTTGATGTCGCCTTAAGGGACGGAAATAAAAAGAATTTCTCAGTAAAAGGTGGCATAAGCCCGGTAACTGGGAGAGTGACTGTGGAAGGTCCCATCAAAAAAGATACAAGTTCTTTTATTGTTGGACTTCGAAGCACATACTCCGATTGGATACTGGGACTGATGGATAACCCTGATTTAAGAAATAGTACAGGGTCTTTCTCCGATGTCATTGCTAAAGTGACACATCAGGTCGATTCGAAAAATAGTGTTGTCTTTTCCGGCTACCACAGTCGTGACCGATTCAAGCTCAATTCGGATACACTATATCGCTATTTTAATAGCAATATGGCTGTCCAATGGAGACATTCTTTTAACAACAAAATTTACAATGTTACCTCCGCAAGCTTTGCAAATTACCATTATGAGCTTACCAGTGATTTGAACCCGGCAATTGCTTTTGATTTGAATTACCGGATCAACCAAACCTCCGCAAAGACAGATTTCAATTATTTTCCAAATACAAGGAATAGTATACGGTTTGGTTTGAGTACGAGCTGGTACAGTTTGAAACCAGGCTCAAAACATCCATTGGGAGCTGAATCGCTAATAGAAGCTGTCGATTTGCAAAAGGAGAATGGTGTTGAAACTGCGCTCTATTTTGGGAATGAATACGAAGTAAATCCGCTATTATCAGTTTACGGTGGTTTGCGAATGTCCTTCTATAACGCTGTTGGCCCAGGAAAGAAATTTACATTCCAGGATGGTTTTCCAAAAGAGGTGGATTTTATCAGTGATACGATCACATACAAAGGAGGCAAACTTTTAAAAACTTATGGTGGCCCGGAATTAAGATTGTCTGCCCGGTATAAACTATCCCAGGATGTATCTGTAAAGTTGAGTTACGATCGAATGAGGCAATATGTGCATATGCTATCCAATAGTACTTCTATCTCCCCTACCGATACCTGGCGTCTGAGTGATCAAAGCATCAAACCCCAAATCGGTGACCAGATAGCCACCGGAATTTACAAGACAATCTTTGGTACAGGAGTGGAAATTTCATTAGAGGGATACTATAAACGACTACAAAATATACTTGAATACAAGGATGGTGCAGACTTGCTGCTCAATGAAGTTTTAGAAACTGATGTAATAAGGGCCCGTGGCAAATCGTATGGGGTGGAATTTTTACTGAAGAAAAATACAGGCAAGTTCAATGGCTGGCTGAGCTATACTTATTCCCGTGCGCTTGTCAAAGCAAATGGAGCGTTTGCTTCTGAACGAATCAACTCTGGAAACTATTTCCCTTCCAGTTTTGACAAACCTCATAACCTCGTTGTCATTACCAATTACAAGTTTAACCGTCGAATCAATGCTTCTTTGAACTTGTCCTATTCAACTGGCAGACCTATAACTTACCCTTTGACTAAATATAAATTCAATGACCAACCATATGTCTTTTACACCGATCGAAACAAGTTTAGAATTTCCAATTATTTCCGAATGGATTTTGGTATCAACTTCGAAGGAAATCATAAAGTAAAGAAACTAGCACATGGATCTTGGTCTTTCTCCATTTATAATCTTACAGGACGAGATAACGCATATTCTGTATTCTTCAGAAGTGAGGAGGGCCAGATCAAGGGTTACAAGTTATCCATCTTTGCCAATCCTATTCCAACGCTCACCTATAATTTTCACTTTAGATGAGACAGGGAATACTTATTTTTCTTTCATTAATCTGTGCATTCAACTTTCTAAATTGCATCGAAGAGTTTTATCCCAAAATACCTGATACTGATAACAATTTTTTGATTGTCGAAGGTCAAATAACAGATAAAGCCGAACCATACTTCGTGAAACTCTCCAGAAGTCTTCCTATCAACGCCACAGATGAATCGCCCGTTTCAGGTGCGAATGTTCAAATAGAAGAAGAAGGTGCTGTATACCTACTTACAGATCAGGGCGGTGGGCTTTACAGTACAAACGAATTCACTGGTCAGCCTGACCACGATTATAGATTATCAATCACCCTCGATGGAAACCAATATCAATCTTCATGGCAGACTTTAAGGAAGTCATCTGAAATTGACAGCATCTATTACCGGGTAGATATGGAAGAAACTGAAGACCCGGACGTGGACATAAGAGGTATCCAATGGTATGTTGACAGTCATGGGGAAGCCTCAGGAGCCAGATTGTATCGATATGAATGGGATGAGACCTGGCAAATTGGTGTAAATTGGCCCACCTTTTATTACTATTTAGGCAACGATTTAACAGAGCTTATTCCAGCTGAAGAGCGACGTAATACCTGCTGGATGAATAGCCCAAACAGCGAGATAAACCTAACATCCACAGCACTATTGTCTGATAATGTTGTGTCAGAGCATCCCTTATTTTTCACCCGGGACCAGGAAGAAAAGCTAACAATAAAATATAGTGTTATTGTAAGGCAGTATGCCCTTGATGAGGAAGAACATGAATTCTGGAGAACCCTGAGGGAATCTAATGTAGAAGGGGGAAACCTTTTCGATAAACAGCCTGCAAGTGTCGTGGGTAACGTCAAAAATGTGTCAAGACCAGATGAAACCGTTTTAGGATACTTCTCTGCCAATGGTGTAAAAGAACAACGGAAGTTTGTTATTAGAAGAGAATTACCAAACGGTTTTGGTTTTCCGAAAAGATGCGCACTAGATACCATCTTAAAAGCTGATCAAATGGATTATGAAGGTTACGTTTCTAAAGAAATAAACCGGGGACTACTTTTATACAACTTAATTTTATCTCCTTTTGGTCCAGCAGTTATTGGAGCTCTTTTAGCAGAACCCCAATGTGCTGACTGCGTAATCAAAGGTGGCAACGAACAAATACCTGATTTCTGGGAATAGCATTCACTTATGCACAAAAACCTCTTGATCATATTGTTCTTTCTGCCAATGGCACTCTTTGCTCAGGATGGTATTGACATCTCAAGCGCACTAGGCACTTTTGAAAAAGACGTCACCAATCGACACAAGGAAAAAGTCTATCTCCATACCGATAAATCAACTTATATAATCGGGGAGACACTTTGGTTCAAAGCTTACCTGATTGACGCAGCCACCCATACACTAAATTCGTCGAGTAAAGTTTTATATGTACAGCTGGTAGACGAAGATGGTCAGATGCTTAAACAACAGCGAGTCCAATTAATAGATGGTATTGGAAAGGGCCAGTTGTTTATTTCGCCCGATATAACTTCAAATACACATTTACTAAAAGCCTATACTTCATGGATGAGGAACAACGACAATGACTTCATCTATTCTAAAAGTATTACCGTAATCAATCCATCAGTTCCAATTAGTAATAAGAACATTGAACTTGCGACCAATTCCAACATTGTGTTTTTCCCGGAAGGAGGTTCCCTTGTTTATGGAATACCCGGCAAGGTGGCTGTTAAAGTAACAAACGACAGTGGGCTCGGCGTGAAGTTAGATCTAATTGTATATGACCAGTACCAAAATGAAGTAGAGAGATCAACAACCTCTACCCTGGGTTTTGCTAATTTTATGTTTACCCCGGAAAAAGGAAAAAACTATTATGCTAGAATAGCCTCAGAAAATGAGACTGCTGATTTTACACTTCCCCAACCAAAGGATAGTGGGATTACCCTAATCGTTAGTAATGATGGATCCGATTTATTAGTAACACTGAATGCAACAAATAATCAAAATGTATTTGTTATCACGCATACAAGAGGAGTAATCAAAGAAAATAAGCTCATCTCCATCTCAGGTAACTCAATTGAGACTCGGTTAAACAGCAAAATATTGGGTGAAGGAATTTCTCACATTACAATATTGGATCAGTCACTATCGCCTCTTTGTGAAAGATTAGTCTTTAAATATCCCGATACCATGGAATTATTGGATGCTACTATTGATAAAACTGAATATACAAACAGGGAAAAAGTGACACTCTCTCTTCAAATGCAGGATCAAATAAATTCCAATCTGTCCCTTTCCGTATATCGACAGGATGGTCAATTAAACGATGGAAATAATATCCTGACAAATCTGTTGCTTACCTCCGACATCAAAGGATTTGTTGAGAATCCTGCTTATTATTTTGATGGAGATTTGACCGTAAAAAGTAAGGAATTGGATAATCTCTTACTTACCCAAGGCTGGAGGGGTTTTAATTGGAACGACAAGGACATGGCCGATGAAGTGCTATTTGCTCCTGAAATCAAAGCACCCTTAGTTACCGGAAAAGTAATTGGCAAAGGCGATCTCTTTTTTAGTTTTATGGGAAGAAGGTCTTTTTCTAATTCAATACCCATAGATTCCAATAGCCACTTCGGCTTTGAAGTCCCTTTTCGACTAACCAATGACCAAGTAGTCTTTTGGCTGGATAAGGATACCCTTCGTTCAGAACAAATTGAGTTAAATGATCCTTATATAAGTTGGCCGGAAAGTAAGATCATTTCACAATCAATTAACAAATCAATTAAATCTCCACTAGAACACGACAATGGGAATATCCAAATTTCCCATGCATTTCTTGACCAGACCAAAGTGACAGGTAAAGCCAAGTCAATTTCAGAGATCACTACATCCTTTTATGGAACTCCCGAGAAAAGGTACAACCTCGATGATTACACCCGTTTTGTTAAGATGGATGAATTGTTTGTAGAGTACATTCGAACTGCCATTATTCGGAGAAGGAACAAGCAACGAAAGATTTATATATTTGGCGAAATCACCCACACTACCCCGGCGCTTGTCTTGATGGATGGCGTACCTGTCAATACTGATTTTGCGCTGGACTTTGATCCACTTAAAGTTGAAACTATTGATATCATTGAAAAGCACTATCAATTGGGTGAACAGAAATTTGAGGGTATTATAAACTTCATTACCTACACAGGAGATATGGCAGGCACTGATTTGCCCGAGGGATTGGTAAGTAAGCTTTACCATGCCCTGGAAGCTCCAAAAGAGTTCTACGAACCCGACCATAGTTTGGAATCATTGAGAAAGCATACCACTCCTGACTTTAGAAATACGCTTCTTTGGAATCCTGATGTAACAATTCAATCCGGTAAAGAAGTCATAGTTGAATTCTATACTGCCGATGATACTGGCACCTATCGAATAGAAATCAATGGAATAACTTTTGACGGTCAGTGTGTTTATAGTAAGACTGAATTTTCAGTTCACAATTAATTAAACATGTAATTAAACAGACTGGCATATTTCAGATAAGTCATGCATAGAAAAAAGTCGATTTCCATTTGAATTTTTTTGAACGGAATCGACCTTTTGGAATTATTAGTTATCATCGGGGTTAAGTTTTAAATTCTTTATTATTGACCTGATCACTATTCTTATATTATCAAAACGAATGACCAAGGATCAGAACTTAGTGATTATGAGGTATGTTCGGGTATTACTTTTCTGCGCAAGTTGCATATGCTCTTCAGTATCCTATGGACAATTTTCAGCCCAAAAATTCGAAGAGATTACCAAATCCAGAGAAAATAATATTAGGGGAATCTACAAGGACAAGGAGTCGCTCAGTTTATTACCGGTAAAATCTATAACCTTCACTACTTTGGTTTTGAAGGAAGTCAATATTTTACAGGAGAATATTTCTAAGATGGATTGCTCGTTTACGATGGCGAAGACCAGGTCTACCTGATCAACAAAAAGAAAGACTTGATGAATGCTCTGAATAACAATGTAAACATTAGGAAGTATATCAAGTCTAATATGTTGAGTTTTAGCAGGAAAATGATAGAGGGGTCGCTATTGAGCGTAATGTCATATTACGACAAAATATAACGGGCTGATGAGAAAGGGAATACTTATTCTTCTTTCATTAATCTGTGCCTTCAACTTTCTGAGTTGCGTCGAAGAGTTTTATCCTAATATACCTGATAGCGGCGTCAGTTTTTTGATGGTAGAGGGTCAAATAACCGATAAAGCTGAGCCATACTTTGTAAAATCATCCAGAAGTCTCCCTATCAGGGCAAACGATGAATCACCTGTTTCTGGTGCAAATATTCAAATTGAGGAAGAAGGCGCTGTATACGTACTTTCGGATCAGGGAGACGGGCTTTACAGTACCAACAAATTCACAGGTCAGGCAAACCACAATTATCGATTATCCATTACTCTTGATGGAAACCATTATCAGCATCATGGCAGACTTTGAGGACAACATCTGAAATTAACAGCATTTATTACCGGTTAAATGAGGAAGAATCCAAGGGCATGAACACCCGAGGCATTCAATGGTACGTTGACAGTCACGGTGATAATTCAGGAGCCAGATTGTATCGATACGAATGAGATGAGACCTGGCAAATTGGGGTGAATTGGCCCACTTTTTATAACTATTTAGGTAACGATTTAGTCGAGCCAATTCCAGTTGAAAATCAACACAATACCTGTTGGGTGAATAATCCGGCCAGTGAGATAAACCTGTTCTCGGCAGCAATATTATCAGAAAATGTTGTCTCAGAACATCCCTTGTTTTTTGCTGGGGATCAGGAAGAAAGAATGACAATAAAATATAGTTTCATAGTAAGGCAGTATGCTCTTGAAGAAGATGAATATGAATTTTGGAGAACCCTTCGGGAATCTAATGTAGAAGGGGGTAATCTATTCGATAAACAGCCTGCAAGCGTTGTCGGGAACATCAAAAATGTTTCAAACCCTGATGAAATCATTTTAAATTACTTCTCCGCGAATGGCGTAACAGAACAGAGGGTGTTTGTCACTAAAAATGAATTACCAAAGGATTTTGGTTCAACCATGAAGTGCGAACTGGACAGCATCTTAAAATCTGAGGAGAGGAATTATAAAGAACTTGTTCTCCGAAAAATGAATGAAGGATTGATTTTTTACGATTTAATTATGCATCCTTTCTTTCCTATTGTTTATGGGTTGATATTATCAGAACCAATTTGCAGTGATTGTGTATTCAAAGGCGGAGACGCCCAAAAACCTGATTTCTGGGAATAAAAAAGATCCTTATGCATTAGATTACGAATCATATCTCAATTTTAAACAAGTAGTTAGTTTATTGTAACCCTCTATATCATGAAACCATCCCTCCTCTTAAACATTATAATTTATATATTAGTCTTCACAGCTTGCGAGAAATTGCCAGATTCAAATCGCAAACCCAATGTCATCATTATTTACACCGATGACCAGGGCTCAATTGATATGAATTGCTATGGTGCATTTGATCTCTATACTCCTAATATGGATCTTCTTGCAGCCACGGGAGTCCGCTTTACCCAATTCTATGCTGCAGCTGCCGTTTGTTCTCCTTCGCGAGCAGCGCTACTAACAGGAAAAACACCCTTGGCGGCCGGCGCACCTGGAAATCTCCCATCCATAAAAGGTCGACCAGAAATGTCCACTGATCAGGTCACAATAGCTGAGGTATTTAAAGAAAATGGATACAGGACCGGCCATATTGGTAAATGGCACCTTGGCTATAGCAAAGAAACCATGCCCCTTGGACAGGGTTTTGACTATTCCTTTGGTCACATGGGTGGATGCATCGATAATTACTCTCATTTCTTCTACTGGAACGGCCCCAATGTTCATGACCTCTGGGAAAATGGTGTTGAAGTATGGCGGGAAGGTGAGTATTTCCAGGATTTGCTGGCTGAAAAAGTCAATGATTTTTTAGAAGAGAATCAGGACAGCTCCTTCTTCTTATATTATCCTGTTAACCTGCCACATTACCCTTTGCAAGGCGCTGCCAAATGGCGGGATTATTACAAAGACCTTGAAAGTCCCCGAAACATGTACGCTGCTGCGGTTTCAACAGTAGACGAACACATTGGCATTTTACTATCCAAACTTGACGAGCTTGGTTTACGGGAGAATACAATCATTATTTTGCAATCAGATCACGGTCATTCAATGGAAGTGAGAACTTTTAACGGTGGTGGCAACTCAGGTCCCTACCGCGGTGCAAAATTTTCATTGTTCGAAGGAGGTATCCGTGTACCTGCAATTATCAGCTGGCCCGGTAAAATTCCACAAAATGAAGTCAGGGATCAAATGGCAGTCAATGTCGACTGGTTTCCAACACTTCTGGACCTATGTGGCGTTAAATTCAAGGAAAATCAATTTGAGGGCAAGAGTCTAAATCTCGTAATACAGGATAACAGCCCTTCTCCCCATGAGGTATTTTGGTGGTACACCAATAAGAACCAATGGGCGGTTAGACAGGGCGATTGGAAGTTGCTCAAGAATCCAATTGACCCATCAAACAAATCACCACTAGAGGAGAAGGATTCTGTTTTTCTTGTAAATCTTCAAAGTGATCCCGGTGAACTGAACAACCTGGCTTCTGAATTTCCAAAGAAGGTTGACCAATTGACGGAAGTTTACACCGATTGGTATGTAATGTTGGAATAAACTCTAATATGCTTTCAACAGATCATTTATCCGAATGCTTCATCTTACGAATTGACAGTACCAGCGTCATAGGAATAATCCTCCAAAACGTAATCTTAGATGGCTTAATCTTATATTCATAAACTTCTATTAGATTTGCAGATGTTCTTGTTCATTTTGTTTCGGGCAAAGAGACAGGCATTTTCGGCAGTTTTGCCAGGTTGTATCAATAAATTCATTATCAAAGCAATTCCGATTTATGGGCAGATCGCAAGAAACCTTCAACAAAAAAGAAGTTAGAAACAAAAAAGATAAGAAGAGAAAAGATAAGGAAGCAAAAAGGCTTGCCAGGAAAGATATTGAGAAAACAAGTAATCTGGAAGACATGATGGCCTATGTTGATGAAAATGGAATGATCACTTCAACTCCTCCCGATCCAACCAAAAAGAAGAAGATTTTTAAATCAGAAGATATAGCCATAAGTATACCCAAGTTAGACCCCAGTTTAAAAGCAGATCCAAAAAGAAAAGGAATCGTAACCTTTTTCAATGATTCAAAAGGCTTTGGTTTTATAAAGGATTCTGAATCACAGGAAAGCGTTTTTGTTCACATCAATAATACCCTTGAAGAAATTAAGGAGAACAATGTCGTCAACTTTGAAGTTGAAATGGGGCCTAAAGGGCCAACTGCCACGAAAGTGAAGCTTCTGAAGTAGGATGCTACCCTAATACACTAATACCTATTCGCCTCAGTATCTTTTACTGCTACCTGAATTGGAATAATACTTTCTGGGTCTTTTGCTTTTATTAGCGCTACCGTTAGCATCTGTGCCCCTATTTGGTCTAAATTGAGCTTTTCTTGGCTCTTCTCTCCTGCTTTCAGTTTCAGTATTGGGTTCGTAACCTGGTAAAATTTCAGCTGGTAAAGTATACCCCAGTAACTTCTCTATCCCGCTGAGATACTCCATCTCATCCTGACTGACCAAAGATATGGCTTCTCCTCGTGCCCCTGCCCTGCCCGTTCGACCGATTCTGTGTACATAGTCTTCAGCTACATTAGGCATCTCAAAATTGATCACATGAGGCAATAATGGAATATCCAATCCACGGGCTGCAATGTCCGTTGCAACCAACACCCTCACTGTTCCATTTTTGAAACCATGTAAAGCACTGGTTCTGGCACCCTGACTCTTATTTCCATGTATCGCAGAAGCCGGAATATTGCTTTTAGACAACTTCTCACTCAGTCGATTGGCACCGTGTTTTGTTCTTGTGAAAATCAATACTTGTTTCCAATCTCCTTCTGATATCAACTTTGCAACCAATGCTGGTTTTCTTCCTTTATCAACCCGATATGCTTTTTGATTGATCTTTTCAACGGCAGTATTCTCCGGTGTAGCTGCCACTAAAACTGGATTATTTAGAAATCCTGAGGCCAGTTCTTTAATTTCTTTGGAAAAAGTAGCTGAAAACAACAAATTCTGCCTTTTGGCTGGCATCAGGTTGAGTATCTTCTTGATATCCCTCAGAAAGCCCATGTCCAACATGCGATCGGCTTCATCCAAAACTAAAATTTCAATATTTGCTAAAGAAAGTGCCCTCTGGTTCTGCAAATCAAGTAATCGTCCCGGGGTTGCAACCAATAAATCCACACCCTGCCTCAAGCTGGCGATCTGAGGATTCTGATTCACCCCTCCAAATATCACTGCTGATCTGAAATCGAGGAATTCACTATAAGTTTTGACATCTTCGAATACCTGGGCTGCTAATTCCCTTGTAGGAGTCAATACCAATGCTCGAACAGGCCTTCTTCCTGAATTTTGCCCACGTGATAATATTTGCAACATCGGTAAAGTAAAACCTGCGGTCTTGCCTGTGCCTGTTTGCGCTGATCCTAATACATCTTTTCCTTCTAAAATTACCGGAATCGCATTTACCTGTATTGCTGTAGGTTCTGTGTGTCCTTTTTTGCTGATCGCTTTCAACAAGGCATCGGACAAGCCTAAAGATTCAAATGACATATAAATTGTTTATGAGATGACAATCTATTCAAATGTCATTTCTGAATTAAGCTGCAAAGGTATACCTAATTTTATGAAACACTCTTTTCTTTCCTATTATCCATTAAGGAGCCATAAATGGGGTGATGGCTAATAGTTAATGTCCAGCAGTCGTACTATTTTAACCTCCAGATAAGTAGACATGAGCGATTTATACATTGAGGGACAAGTATTTGATCGAGACGACTTCTCTAAAAGAGGACTTGAACAAGGTGAATATGAGAACTGTTCCTTCAATGATTGTATTCTTTCAAATGCTGATTTGAAAGGTTCAAACTTTATAGCATGTGAATTTAAGAATTGTGATCTGAGTACTGCAAAAATCATAAACACAGCGTTCAGGGAGATAAAATTTAAGAACTGTAAGATGCTCGGATTGCACTTTAATACTTGCAATCCATTCCTATTCTCGGCTGAGTATGAAAGTTGCCAGTTGAACTTATCATCTTTCTACAAATGCTCATTGAAGAATACCATCTTCGAGAAATGTAGTCTAAATGAAGTTGATTTTGCAGAGTCCGATCTAACCAGTTCCACGTTCAATAACTGTGATCTTATTGGTGCTACTTTTGAGCATACAATTCTAGAAAAAGCTGATTTTAGAATGGCCTATAATTTCCTGATTAATCCCGAAACTAATCGAATCAAAAAAGCCAAATTCTCAATGGCCGGTGTTGCTGGACTATTGTCTAAATATGATATCGAAATAGAGTAAGAAGCTGTATTATTGATCTATATTCTTTTCAGATTTAAGACATGAACAAATACTTATCTTTCGCTTTCACCTTAGTTGCCCTCTCGGGATGTGTAAAAAATGAACCAGACGTCTATCTCTTCTCCTTTTTTCAAGGCAATGGTGAGGATGGCCTTCACCTGGCCTACAGTGAAGATGCGCTGAATTGGTCAGCGCTCAATAATAATAAGTCAGTTCTGACCCCAACGGTTGGTGGAGACAAATTGATGCGTGATCCATGCATTATCAAGGGAGGTGATGGCAAGTTTCACATGGTATGGACTGTAAGTTGGAATGAAAGAGGTATTGGCTATGCTAATTCTAAAGATCTGATCAATTGGTCAGAACAAAAGTTCATTCCCGTGATGCAACATGAAGCCGGTGCCAGGAATTGTTGGGCTCCTGAGCTGTTTTATGATGAGGAAAATGAGCAATACTTGATTTACTGGGCGACAACAATTACGGGCAGGTTTCCCGAAACCGACTCAACAGCAGAAAGTGGATACAACCACCGCATGTACTATACTACAACCCAGAATTTTATCGATTTTGAGGAAACAAGGGTTTTCTATGACATGGGTTTTAATGTGATAGATGCCACCATACAAAAAGCAAACAACAGGTATGTTATGTTTCTAAAGAATGAAACCCTCGTTCCGAGGCCTGAAAAAAACATAAGAATGGCTACCAGCACGGAACTTTTGGGTAACTATTCAGAGGCTACAGCACCCATCACCACAAACTGGGTTGAAGGGCCAACTGCAATAAAAACAGAAAAAGGATGGGTTGTGTATTTTGACCAATACAGAGATCACAAAATGGGTGCAGTGCTTTCAGAGGACTTGGAGCAATGGACCGACATTTCTGATCAAATACATTTCCCCGATGGAACGAGGCATGGGTCTGTATTGAAAGTCAAGCAGGGTGTTTTGGATGTATTGCTAACCCATTGATGCGTCACAATTTATAATCGCCTGGCTGTCTTTCATCGAGATAATTCTTATCCGTATTGACTGTTATACGTATAACTAATCAACTCCAAATTAAAAGAGATAATGATGAGCTATTCATTCGATAAAGTATTAAAAAGCAAAAGCTTCGATGAAGCAATTGAACAAGTTACAGTTGAATTAAAAAACGAGGGATTCGGTGTTCTGACTGAAATTGATGTGAAGGAAACCCTGAAAAAGAAAATTGATGTTGACTTCAGGAAATATAAGATTCTGGGCGCTTGTAATCCCCATTTCGCTTACAAGGCCTTACAAAGTGAAGACAAAATAGGCGCCCTCCTTCCGTGTAGTGTCATTGTACAGGAACATGACAATGGATCTATAGAAGTTTCAGCCGTTGACCCCGTCGCCTCTATGAGTGCTGTTCAAAATGAGACCTTAGGAGACATTGCACTTGAGGTTCAGCAAAAGCTCAAACAGGTTATTGATAACCTCAATTAATAGACTGGTAACGGGTCTGGGACAAAAACGGCGCTTAAAAACAAAGTCATGTTTCTTGGAACATATTTATCAATATCGTTGCTAATCTGCTATAAAATGTGTATTTTATAATAATTCAAAGTTTCTGTATAACTATTTAAAAAATGATTTTATGACAACTAAAAAAAATGAAAATGAAGCTAATCAGCCTAAAAAATCAAAGAAATCGGGCGGAACGGCTTTAAAAGTGGCTGGCGGCGTATTAGCCGGAGCAGCAGCAGGTGCTTTGACAGCTGTACTTCTAGCACCTGACAGCGGAAAAAACACACGAAAGAAGATTGCTGATATCTAAAAAGGCTGTTTCTGATGCTAAGGGAAAAGTTTCCGATGTGAAGGGAAAAGTTTCCGATACCATAAAAAACATGACCACTCCACTTAAAAAGGAAAACGAGAAGGAGAAAAAATAGCCTTAATCAATTCGATATCTGTTACTCTTATTAGTATGTCTAATTATCAGTTGATATTCCATAATTAACTTTGTAATAAATCACTTCAATTGATCATTTTTTTTGGAGAAAATCCATGGCAACAACTCAGGCTCTTTCCATGCCATCCTGAAAGCGGGTGAATGCTCCACATCCGGGTATTCGGTATATTGAACGTTAGCGCCAGCTTCTTTTAGTAGCTTGTACATGGTGCGAGAGCCCTCAACAGGATTCGACTTGTCTGCACCACCGTGAAATATCCAAAAAGGTATGTGCTTGACTTTTTCAATAATTGAAGTATCAGAAAACCCTGCCATGGGCACTGCTGCGGCAAAGAGGTCTGGTCTTCTTCCAACATATTCCCAGGTGCCAAAACCACCCATGGAAATACCGGTGATGTAAACCCTGCCTTTATCAATCTTGTAGTTCTTCAAAATGGATTCAATTAATTCTAAAACTGCGAAACCAGATTCTGAAGGATTATCCGTCATGGTATAAGAGCCATCTTTTCCCAAACCTTCAAATGGTGTCTCAGGGGTATTTCCAACCCATTTGGCCCATTCTTCATTGATCGTCTTGTCAGAGCACTGAGGTACCAACACAATGCTTGGATATTTGTTTTGCATGTTCGGTGAAGCAATGGAATTTGTGCCATTGAAAAGCGGGAGTTTATTGTAAACCTCCGGGCGATTATCAGTTCCCCTGTCTCCTCTTCCATGCAAATGGACCAACAAGGGTATTTCCTCATTGCCATTATAGGAAGGTGAAATGAATAATCGATACGGTAACTTTAAACCATTGCTCGAGAGGAAGTCTTTCCTCACCATAACACTGTCGAGGTTCTGGTCGAGCCATTCCTGGATTTGTTCGGGGGTTAATTCAACGAATTCTTCAGTAGCGTTCGTGTCGCCCTTTTTCCCTGAACATTGAAATAGTATAACTGAAATGATTAAGCACAAAAACAACTGTTTCATAGGTTGGTCTGGTTAAATAATTAATTCGTTCGAATAGCAATACCTAAGATAAGGGATTCAATGGGAATTGAACCGGTATCACATTTTATTAACCGTCTAATTCAACTTCACCACACCAACTGTTCTTCGAGTGCTCTCACTTTGCATTAGCACATAATAATTCCCAGCTGGTAGTTCACGCGTGTTCCACTGTAAAGATTGATTGCCATGAGCCAGAACACCAGAAAAAATATGACCTACCGGTCGACCAAGCATATCGATCGCTTCAATCTTCATGGGGGCTCCACTTGAAATGAAATCTATTGTTGCCATTTCAGCTACAGGATTCGGATAAACCTTCAACCGGCTTTGTTCAACATCTGGCCTGACAGCGGTAATGACGTCTTCCCCTATGATAGGCAGCGTACTGAAATCGCTCATCAACACGCTGGCCCTGTCTTGTAATTGCATGCCAAACCATTGCTCAAGAACAGAACCATAAACCTGGCGAAAATCAAATTGCCATGGAAGGTTATCTTTAAAAGTCGCAGCGGCTGGTATTACCGGGTTGGTGCCCAGGACACCCTTCTCCACTTGATTACCAAAAACAAAAAGTGGTGCCGCAGCGCCGTGATCCGTGCCCAGGCTGGCGTTTGATATAATTCTTCTACCAAATTCAGAAAAAGTCATCCCCAGAACATTATCACCAAGACCCATGAATTCGATATCATTCATGAAAGCTTTCACAGCATTGTCAAGATCGGCAAGCAAAGAGGCATGTTCCCCAAGTGTATGATCTGATGCCATCACCTGGGCGGCATGCGTATCAAAACCGCCAAGACGAACCATGTAAAGTGGTGTTTTTAAGCCACCGGAAATTAAACGGGCTACAATTTTCAACTGTTGAGCAAGCTCATTGTTATCCGGATAATGTTGCTGAGACGTTACCTTGTTAGCAGCTTGCTTCACTACCTCACCATACAACTGGGATTGTCGGGCAGTGAGCCTGATATGCTTCAATTTATCTCCGGCATAGGTATCGGGTGATTCTTCTTCCACATTATCTATTAGTTCGTGAAAAGAGGTGGGATCTTTTAAGACCATGCTCATTGATGTGGCGGGGCCTTGAAAAAGCATTGAAGAGCCATAGCCAATTTCAATTGACAAGGGATCTGGGTCTGTGGCATTCGGAAATCCTTCCGGATAATCAGGGTACTCGTGATTGAGATACCTCCCGGGCCAGCCACTGCTTACCAATTGATCTGAATCAGATCCACTCATCCAAATATCCGTGGAACGAAAATGTGAGTAGTTCTGCTCTGGGTATCCTACCGATTGAATTATTTTCAATTTGCCTTCTTTGTACAAAGTGCTGAACCCATCCAATGCGGGATGAAATGCAAGTTCGGTTCCTGATATTGGTAGTAGTTTGTTCTCCGGAAGGATAACATGGGGTCGTACAAGATTGAGGGCTGATAGCTGATCCAGAGGGATAACAGTATTCAAACCATCATTTCCACCCTGGAGATAAATCAAAACAAGCACTTTGCCTGATTCTGCCTGGGCACGAAGAAATGAAGAGAAACGTCGGGAAGATGTAAAGCCAAATGACCCCATGACAGCCGGTGCGGCTAAGGCATGTGATGCTCGATGTAAAAATGTTCTTCGCTTCATGATTACATTAAATGATATTCCCCTAATTGAAGCATTTGTTTGAATGTTGCCTGCAACCTACTTTGTACAATCGACTTTTTATTAGGATCACTAGGACTGGCTTTAAAGTCATTCCAGGCCGTTGTCCAGTATGCGTCATTCAATTGTCCTGAGAGTAGTACCGATTTTAAGTTGTTCATCACTGTATCGGAGAGATCAAGGCCCAAAAGCAATGTTGCAGACTCTTTTAGCAGTTCGCTCGGATTTGATGGGTCATCAAGTTTATATACAAAACCAATGATATCGGCATTGATCTTTATCTCACTCGATATCCAGAAGCCCCAATAGAGAAGTGAATCGGTAGTTATCGCACGCTTGGTGATAGTATCCGTTGTAATCCAGGCTTTGTCGTATTGTGGAGCCTGGTAATAGGGTGTCCATCCAGCTACATTGGGGGGATCACCCATTTCCATCCCAAGGTTGGCCATGTGCCAATGCATTGACCGCCTGACTATATAATTTAATGGAAGTTCGTTTTCGTTAGACGATTTGACATCAAAGGTCTTCCAGAGGCCCAAAAGATGTTCAGCAGGACTTTTGATCAACACACCTTTGTTGAGTGGATCATAAAAATGCTCACTTGTAAATAAAGCTCTTAAAACCGGGGTGATTTCATAATCATTAGAGCGAAATATTTCTGCCAGTGGTTCGATAACATTCTGCTCAACGGTTTCCGAAATATCATTGTAAACAAAAAACGAATACAATCTTCTACAGATGTACTTAGACGTCTCTTCATGGCCGATGATCATATCCAACAAGTCATCCAATTCATTTGCTCCATTACCTGTTATAATTTTATTGTTATAAAAGGAAGAAAATTGCTTATCTGTATCATCGTGCCTGTCTGCATAAAAACCGGCTTTGAAAGTGCCAGCATTGTCGTATGGCGTCCAGTCGATACCCCAACCTGTCAATACCCTTGCAGCAGCCTGCACATCACCTTCAGTATACTTTGATCCGGGCCCCTTTCCAATGCAAAACAACTCCTGCAATTCCCGCCCAAAGTTTTCATCGGGTGCTCCTTTCGCATTCTTGGTGCCATTAAGAAAGATCAACATAGAGGGATCAAGTGTCAACTCCCTGATAAGTGACTTGTAATTACCAAGGGCATTTCTTCGCAACATGTCGTAATAATGGAAGCTTGCTTTGGCAATGTAGACGTCCCACACTTTGGTCACCAGCAGGTTATTCCAGAACAAAATCATTTTTTCATGGATGTTGGTTTCCTGCCTGATTATATTTTTTATCTGCCATGTCTTTAGGGAAACGACACGATAGCCTTCTTTATCACCACCATGAGGTGCCTGTAGCCATGATTCCCCCAACTTAACATTGGGATCCACGGCATCCGCCTCAATACCATTGTAATCATTCACGGGTGGTGGCGGTGGCTCGGATGGTGTCAAAATTTTGTCAACGGCTTCACCAGCTGATAGCCCTTTAAAATGATCGAGCTCATATTTTTTAATACCAAAAAGCGTTCTGGCAAGTAAGTGCCTCGCCTGGGCTTCTTCCCATGGGCCGGTATATGGTTCCAGCCCTGAGGTTACCTCCCTCGTCCTTGTGCGTGGGGTGGCATCATGTTGCGCCGAGGTTTTTGGTGACTCCAGGATCATCGGCTTTACCTTGCGAAACTTTTCAATCCATTGAAAACGTTCCTTCGAACGTGGATCCTGATCATCAATTGGCATAACCTCTCGCTGCTTTTATTTGATTCAAATTTAGTTTAATTAGTAAAGTTTCTCCGACTTCAATGGATCATTAACGATGAACATTAATCAATATTTTTAAGGATGAATTGATATGACGTGATAACTGAGCACAGACCACCCATCAACATTTAGTTCTTAATGCCATTCTTAGACTGTTAATTGGGAATAAATACATTACGATGAAAGCAATCTCATTTTTAGTATTCCAACTAATGGTAACAGTCTGCCAGGCTCAATTTGTGCATCCAGGGATGCTGCATAACAAAAAAGATCTTGAATTGGTTAGACAAAAGGTCCATAATGGAGAAGAGCCATGGAAATCAGCTTCTGAAGATTTGAAAGCTTCCGATAACACCAACCTGAGCTGGATAGCCAAACCAATAAATGTGGTTGTAGTCGGTACTATAACCGTCCGAATATTGGGGCAACCGATTTCTGGCGTGATGGAGATGCCGCCTATACCATGGCGTTGCGGTGGTATATCTCCCAGGATAAAGCTTATGCAGAAAAGGCTATCGAAATATTGAATGCATGGTCATTTACATTGGATTCTATTACCCACGACAACAGGAAATGGCACATAGGCACTGGCGGTATCAAATTCCTTAATGCCGCAGAAATCATAAAACATACTTACAAAGGTTGGAAAAAGAAAGACCAACAAGCTTTTGAAGACATGATTCTAAAGGTATGGTTTCCGGTAATAGAGCCTTTTCAACCCAACTTCAACGGCAACGCTGCTATCATGCAAACCATGATGTCCATCGGGATATTTACAGACCGGCAAGACATCTTTGACAGGGCCTACAACCACTGCCTAAATGGAGAATCCCTTGGTGCTATCGGCAATTACGACAACGAGGCCGGCCAGTGCCAGGAAAGCGGCCGTAATCAGAACCATGCTCAATTAGGACTTGGATTCATGAGTGCCATCTGTGAGACCGCATGGAACCAGGGTCTTGACCTCTACGGTGCGTATGCCAACCGTCTTGCCCTCGGGTTTGAGTATACCGCAAAGTACATGATTGGTGAGGAGGTGGAGTATGTGCCTTATAAAACATTTAAGGGTGATATCGTTTTTCCGGATAGCATTTCTAGCCAAGGCCGGGGAAGATTTTCACCGGTTTACGAACGTGGCTTCAGGCACTACCATGACCGCATGGGCCTCGAAATGCCCTATACGAAACTTGCCATGGAAAAAAGTACTCCCGAGCGTTCCGGTGGCTCATTAATACCATGGTCTACCCTAATGAATCACGGTTACCCGTCAAAATAATTTAATAGTTTCATCCATCGGTGATGAAAAACAGTATGATCATCTCTTGAATATTACTCCATAATTCATCAACTTGGCCTCGTTGAATTAAAATAGAAACCATAAATATAAAGATCATGTCTAAATCACAAGACGCGAAGAAAACCGCTAAAAAGGAACCTCTTAAAACTGCAAAAGAGAAGAAACAAGAAAAGAGGGAAAAGAAAGCTAAAAAGGGTTGATTTCTTAAGGGTCTACAACACCTCAAACAGTCCCTTTTCCGGATCAATGATAAAGCTTAAGATAGTGGACTGATCCCCGTCATTGATTAACTCGATTCTGTGATGATCAGTCTCCATGCGATTCTCATTCGAACCATAAGATATGAGCCAGGTGACACGCCACTCATTGCTTGAGTGCTTCAATAATATCATGGGGGTGTCTTCAAACTCAAAACCAGGCCCAATACCGTAAACAAGTTCCATCCGTCGATTGCTGTACATTGAAATCCTCTGACCAGAATTCAAACCAGGACCTTCAATATCCACATTAAATGTAAAGCCTGAAGATACACCTTTGGGGTTTTTAATAAAACTGTAAGGATATCCTTCTTTAAGTTCGTAATCCGGTCCATCTGGGTCATTTTTGAAACTCCCCCTTGTGTGGTAAGCAAGCTCCATTTCTTTAGGCACATCCGATTTGACAACATCTGAAATAAGGATTGTCGATTCATCAGGGAGGCAAAGGGTGCGGTAAAACACTACCCCATCATAAAGCTCGTTAGCTTTTAATTGGGTAAAAGGAATGCCCTTTTCAATCCCTGAATTCAAGAGCTCTCCACCATTAAAGGCCTGGTTTTCTCCATTGATAATTAACGTGTTATGTGAAAGAGAATTCTTGTACCAGTTGTGGTATGCCGGTGCCCCATAATCAGCAATCCCCGGATCAATGGCGGTATAATCTCCATTGTACCAGGTAACAAAACTCAGTGCATCCGGATGGGCATGACCACCGGCATTTTTATCGTATTGGACCAAAGTCCAGAAGTTTTTCCTGTAAAGGATGTCAATCCAGGTTCCCGCGTAGCTGGCGGTATTGGATTCCAGCAGCAATGGTTTTTCATCATATTGTTCATCACTATAAAACCATTCATAATTGAATATCAGATTCTCATTGCTGCCTACCGACTCCAGTATCTTTTTGTATTCGGGGTCTTTAAACCTGGAATAGGCATAGAAATAAAGCCTCTTGAAATTAGGCAGATAGATTGGTCTGGCATCATTAAGCCTGGGCATATCACCATTAGGTGGTGAAAAACGGAGTGGTGCATCGAACAACTTTTTGATGGTCAGGGACCTACCCTGAGCGCCGTGGTTTTTTACGGCCTCAGCAAGGATGTGGATAGGCTCGATGGCATAAAAATGATAAGATGGAGAGCGTTCATACCACAATCCATCGGAGGTTAATCCATTGTCCAGATTCGTATTGAATCCATGTTCAGGATCGTTTACAGCCAAATTCACCAGGCTGTCGTTACCAATCAAATAACCTGTGAGGCCAATGGCAGCATTATTCCAGCATTGTATATTGTGAACACCGCGTCTGTTCCTGGTAATAGCACTCATTGCTGGCATCAGAATGTTATCTTCTATGGATTGTCTTCGCTCCGCCTCTAAATCATCCCAAATCAGGTCCAACCCTTGCAGAATTCTGATCAACCATACCGACTCATCCAGGGACTGAACTGAAACCTTGCCTACTCCAGTGCCTTTGTCGAAATCCGGTTGATGATGTATGTTGCGATAGGGGTACTTTGGATATTGAATAATATAGTGATTCATCACGTCATTGCAATAATCCAGGTATTTCTTTTCATTGGTAAGTTGGTGCATCAGCGCCGAAGCAAACAAGGCGTTGGAATAAAACCCATGAATCTGTGTTGAAATGACAACACCATTGTAATCCTCAGAAGGGATGTCCGGATTTCCAAGATAAACCTGTGAGCTGTCAAAATTGTAATGCTCCCATTGGAAAGGGCCAATCTGCTTACCCGTGATCATCCTCCTGCCTTCAACAGGATCAGCGTAGTAGTGATACCAGTTACCTCCACGATCAGGCACATTCACTTTAAGATTTATAATCGAATCTGTGTAATGCTTTAGATTGGCAAAGTGGTTGAACTGAAAATGAGAAGGATCAATGCTTTTCTTGAGTTTATTAATGTCATTATTAGTAAGAAATAATGTCAATTCATATTTAGCATCTTTTTTATTGCAGGAAGGCAGCATTAAAAAGGAGAAGGCTATAAACAGGTAAACATTGAAATTATTTTTGGACATAGATGGAAAACTGAATCCTGGATGTCAGCTATATATTCTGAATGTACAAATCGGGCGCTATAATCCCAAAATTGATCGGGACAACTTTCGAATGAGTATTCCCCGTGGCCGCATCTCATTTGCAAACTATAATTAGATGCAGGAAGCTAAGTACACTGTAATTCATCTTAAAATACAATAGTTTTGACCGTGAAATCAATAATAGGCACTTTTTGAGGTGCAGCCTCCCAAACATAAAATGACAATCCAGGAAATAGAAAATATTGAATTAAAATTTTTAACGCCTGGTGATTACGAGGAGTTGAAATTAGCGATAATTGAATCCTATACCAATATGCCCAATGCTTATTGGAAGATTTCTCATATAAAATCATTGATTGAAAGATTTCCTGATGGACAGGTGGTTATTAAAGTAAATGGTCAATTAGCCGGATGCGCTTTATCTATTATTGTTGATTATAATAAATTTGAAGAACATCATACCTACAAGGAAATCACTGGAAATTATTTCTTCAAAACCCATTCCGACGAAGGTGATGTACTCTATGGCATAGATGTTTTCATCAAGCCCGAATACCGCGGATTACGACTTGGTCGTCGACTTTATGATTACAGAAAGGAACTATGCGAACGTTTAAATTTAAGGGGAATAGCTTTTGGAGGAAGAATACCGAACTATCATAAATATTCAGACGAAATATCTCCAAAGGAGTATATAGAGAAAGTTAAGAGAAAAGAGATCCATGATTCTGTTTTAAATTTTCAAATATCCAATGACTTTCATCCTTCAAAGATATTGAAAGGATACCTGGAAGGAGATGAAGCATCGAATGAATTCGCTGTCCTGTTGGAATGGGATAACATTTATTTCGAAAAGCAGACTACAAAAGCGACTACTAAGAAAAAGATTGTTCGTCTAGGATTGATTCAATGGCAAATGCGTCCATATAAGGACTTGGAGGAATTGATGCAGCAGGCTTGCTGTTAAGATCGTTTCATTATCCAGAAGTGATGATTTCTCACCAGATGGGTTCGGGATAGAAATGACCCTATTAGTTGATGGTCATTCCGAAGCCGACCTGTCCTGCCCGCCCTTTAAGCTTTTTTTGGTCTTACTCACCAACAAATTGAATCTAAA
Organism: Bacteroidota bacterium; assembly: GCA_027592755.1. Taxonomy (GTDB): domain Bacteria; phylum Bacteroidota; class Bacteroidia; order Cytophagales; family Cyclobacteriaceae; genus JAJCYL01. Next base: position 24,196 of record JAQCLE010000019.1, read on the forward strand.
CACTCACCACCCATCACTGGTTCTCGATCATGACCTTAACTCACGAAATTAGTCCACCCCCAACCGTCGTCGTCGGTATATTGTTCATTTTTCAACAAATCATGAATAGGCAGCAGGAAGCCAAAAGAAATGAAAGAATTTTCAGGTAAGCCTGCACGCAGGTAATCTTGTATGTTCCAGGATGCCATCCTCCATCAACTTTTAATAACTGACCAATTGGATCGCTCAAGCCGTGCAAATACTTTTCGACCATCGACTTTGTAAGTACAATGGAATTGGGTTCAGTGAGAAGTGTGCTTCGGTTGCCTTTCAGCAATTGATAATCAAACATGGTAAGAAGTCCTGATCCACGAAATACATACTTTTTTCTTCCTCGAAAAACTGTCGTCGATCATCACCCGCCCTTCACAGGTTACCACTGCACCATAATATTGCAAATGTGTCCTTGTATAGTTGGAGACACGATACGGTTTCCAGAATTGTAGGTGCCAGCTGGTAGCTACTATTGTTTGAATAACCAAAATCCTCTCCTTTCTGATAGTTATAGGTATCCCAATGAAAATCCTGCTCGTAGAAGACGAGCCATTAAAGACAATCATCTCCTGGATATTGCTTTTTTATGATTAGCCAATGGCAGTTTACAAGTGGAATATCCACTACCCTACTAACTTTACCGGATGAATAAACTCCCCTATCGGGAATTGCTTATTATCGCAATACTCCTGTTAATAATCGGGTGCAGACCGCAACGGGCTGAGATCATAGATACTGAGAAATTAAGCACCTTAAATTACGCTCAAAATCTCGACATTACAACCGATGGTAAAACTTCTAAAATTATCATCAAGGAACCCTACAAAGGGGCATATGCATCAGTGACATTTAGTTCCGAACAACCTGTAAAACGTATTGTCTGCACTTCAACTTCCCAAATAGGATTTCTCGATTTATTAGACGCACAGGAAGTTTTGGCCGGGTATACCACGACTGATTATATCTCTTCACTGAAGGTGAGACAATTAATTGACTCAGGTCGGATCCTTGATATTGGCCGGGACATCGTCATCAACATAGAGAAATTGCTCGAATTGAAACCAGACCTGGTCGTCGCCTATAGCGTTACTGGTGACATCAGCCAATGGGAACAACTGGAAAGCTTCGGAATTCCAGTGATCTTTGACGCATCGCATCTTGAGGAGACCCCCCTCGCCCAGGCAGAATGGATCAAACTTTTCGGGGCACTTTTAGGTATCCCATCAAAGGCTGATTCCATTTTTAAAGTAATTGAATCCAACTATACGATTCTATTTGATAAAACAGCTACAAATACCTCCCGGCCCACGATTATTTGTGGTTCCATGTACAATGGAACCTGGTTTATGCCCGGAGGAAAAAGCTGGGTAGCCAGTTATATCAATGACGCTGGAGGTGATTACCTCTGGAATGAATTAACCGAAACAGGAAGTGTGCCTTTGAGTTTTGAGGTAGTTTTTGAACATAGCCATGATGCTGACATATGGATCGGAGCAACAATATTTAACAACATTTCATCTATCGAAACCGCCGATGACAGGTATGCTTCATTTAAAAGCGTGGCTGAGAAACGCATTTTTACTCCGGTAAAAAGACTTAACGGTTTGGGTGGAAATGACTACTATGAAATGGGGATCGCCCGCCCTGACCTGGTACTGGCAGACTTTATCAAAATCCTCCAACCTGATCTGCTGGATGATGATGAGCTCTATTTTTATAAAAAACTTGAATAGCACCTTAACTTAGCAAAATGTCAAAACCTTTGATTCTTGTTACCAATGATGACGGCATCACTTCTCGCGGAATAAGAAGACTCATCAGCCTGATGCAGCAACTTGGTGAGGTGGTGGTCGTCGCTCCGGATAGTCCGCAGTCCGGAATGGGCCATGCCATCACTGTCGGAGACATCTTGCGCCTGACAGAAACTGATATCTATCCCGGCTTGCAGGCTTTCAAATGCAGTGGCACCCCTGCAGACTGTGTTAAAATGGCAAAAGATCTTGTTTTGAAATCGAAAAAGCCTGACCTCGTGGTGAGTGGAATCAACCATGGGAGTAATACTTCTATCAGTGTGCTTTATTCCGGAACAATGTCGGCAGCCATCGAAGCTGCTATCGAAAATATGCCGGCCATTGGGTTTTCATTGTGCGATTACGAAAGTAGTGCGGATATGGATCACGTAGATGAGTATGTGCTAAGAATAGCCAAAGAAGCGCTTGTCAAAGACATGGGTCATGGTGTGGCACTCAATGTCAACTTCCCTGCAAAACAAAAAGAATCTATTCAAGGGATAAGAATATGCCGTCAGGCAAACGCAAAATGGCAAGAAGATTTCGATCAACGAGTAGATCCCTATGGCCGTAAATATTTTTGGATGACAGGAAATTTTATCAATCACGATAAAGGTGAGGATAACGATGAGTGGGCCATTGCTAACAATTTTGTATCCGTCGTTCCCTGTCAGTTTGACCTCACCTCCTATCACGCAATTAATTTGCTCAATGATGACTGGAATTTTGAGTAATTAGCGATGCAGTTCGTATTTATTTGGTGCTATCACTTTCAACACTGATAAAGGAAATTCCTTAAATTGCTGCTGCTCATGATAGGCTTTTAATATTTCTGAAAGCTGATCAGATGTCCTCATTCCAATTGCTAAAGTTGAAAGATTTGAATTGCTTAGAACATACTTGATGGCTATCGAGGTTCTACTTGCCGGGTTTCCGTCCATTGCTTTAATCAATGAGATGACTTCATCCTCGGAATAATTTAGAAATGAACTTGCTGGCTTACCAGCCAGGAGTCCTTTTGCAAGAACGCCTCTGGCGATTACTCCTACATTATTTTTCCCTAGTGTATCAAGGCATTCTTCTTCCGGACGCCGATCGAGCAAACTATATTGCATCATAACACTGGTCATTTCGGACCTCTCTATCCATTCCCGAATAACATTTGGCCTTATCGATGAGATGCCGTACTCCCGGATCAGACCTTGTGATTTAAGAATTTCAAATGCTTCAATGGTCTCGTCAATCGGATCATCAATTTTACCTCCATGTAATTGATACAGGTCAATGTAATCTGTCTGCAACCGCTTCAGGCTCTCCTTTGCGCATTTAAGTATGTAATCTTTGCCTGGATTCCAGTCCCATCCACTCCCATCTTCTTTCCATTGATTGCCCGCTTTTGTAGCAAGAATGATCTCCTTTCGAAATGATTTTAAAGCCTTCCCGACTGTTTCTTCATTGCTTCCATGATCATATAAATCAGCAGTATCAAAGAAATTAATTCCCTCATCCACGGCGGAATGTATAATCCTGTGATTCGTAATCTGGTCACCCTTAAGCGACATGCATCCAAAGCCCAATTCGCTTACTTCAATCCCTGATTTTCCGAGTAATCTGTATTTCATGCCTTACATTATTTCATGCCTTACATTCTTTAAATATTTTCACGGAGCAATTTTGGCAAATCTCGGAATCCAATCGTTTAAAAATCTCCTGGATCGCCTGATCTTTTGTTTCGAAAATATTTTCACTTCCAATGTCATCATAGTATCCGCCTTTGACGAGGAATTCCCTGGCGCCAATTCGAATGCTGCTTAGGTAAAAATGTCCCCCCATTTCACGCCATCTTCTGGATTCATTTACAAGCATCTCGGCCCCTGCAACATCAATTATGTTAATACCACTCGAAACGATTAGAACGTTCCTGGACCCTGAATTACTCAATGACCTCAGATAATTCAACGTATGGTCTATTGCGCCATAAAAAAGAGAGCCATCAATTCTGATGATTTTCAATTGAGGGCATTCGTCGAGTTTGATTCTTTTGATATTGGTAAACTTCCGCATTGCATGGTTGGGGTCAGGTGCCACTGTTACTATTAATGGATGAGAAGTTCTCTGAAGGTAAAAAATAAGGGAAAGTAGGACTCCAAAATAGATGGCATACTCCAATGGTAGAAGTAGTGTCGAAAAAAAAGTAATAATTAAGATTGATGATTCCTGCCAGCTGGCTTTGAATATTTTAATCGCCTGTTTGAAATCAATCAATTTATAGGCTACGAGCAATATTACACCCCCTAGTGCGGGCATGGGCAAATAGGCAGTCAAAGGGGCAATTAATAGTAAAATCAACATCAATGATAAAGCTGCAAAAAGCGCTGACATTGGAGTTTTAGCGCCAGACTCATAGTTAATACCAGAACGACCGAAAGATCCGGTACCCATGAAACATGAAAAGAAGCTACCAACAATATTGGACAGGCCTTGTCCAATGAACTCCTGATTGCCATTGATCACCTGCCCTGATTTGAGTGCTATTGACTTACCGTTGGCAATAGCAATAATCAAACCCAACATAGCCATAGCAAAAGCCTTCGGTGCGAGCAATCGCATGTTTACAAATGAAAAGGCTGGGATCGAAAATGGTGGGAGATCATTAGGGATGATTCCAACAAGAGCAACGCCCGGCTCACTACCCCTCATAAAATAGCTCAAAAAACTACCTGCCAGCATACCAATTAGTAAATGAGGTAGCAGTTTCGATATTCTCCTTGCTACCAGCGCTGTTAGCCCCGTTACCAGGGCAATCGATACTGAAAGAATATGTGAATTCTGAATATTCTTTATTAGGTGTATAACTCCATCAAGGATTTGTGAAGATTCTCCTGCTGAAATGCCCAAAACATGCCGCATTTGGCTGAACCCTATGAGAATTGCAGCCCCGGAAGTAAACCCCACAACCACGCTATGCGATACAAAATTGACGAGTGTTCCAAGTCTGGAAATACCCAAAACCCATTGTATCACACCGGCCATAAATGTCATCAAAAGTGCCAGTTCGATAAATTCTGAAGTTGATGGCGTCGCAAGTGGGCTTAATGATGAATAAATGACGATAGAAATGGCCATAGTTGGTCCGGAAATAAGGTGCCATGATGATCCGAAAAAAGCAGCTATGACAGGTGTAACAATGGCCGTATACAATCCGTATACAGGTGGTAATCCTGCAATAATGGCAAACGCTACGCCTTGTGGAAGAACAATCACTGCATTCGTCATCCCAGCCAAAAAATCAGATTTTAGGCTTTTTGAGTTTACCTTAGGCCACCATTCTATAAAAGGGAAATACCTATGCATTAATAAATCGTGAAATAATTCGCGAATTTACTTAAGATAAAATCCTAAGTATGTAACAATAATCACTAAATGCAACTATGCGGAAATTTCTGGTTGACTTGCATGTGACAGTTGTTTTTTTCTAAATTGAGTTTCCAATCTAATCTTTCATCATGAAATATTTCTACATTGCTTTGAGGGTAATCACGGCTGTAATTTTATTACAAACCCTCTTTTTCAAATTTAGTGGCGCTGAGGAAAGTATCTACATATTCACTGCCGTGGGTATGGAACCATGGGGTCGATTTGGCTCTGGAATAGCCGAATTAATTGCTGGGGTACTTTTGCTTCTGCCAAAACATTATCACATCGGTGCTCTGCTGAGTCTTGGAGTAATTAGTGGAGCTATTTTCTTTCATCTCACAATTTTGGGAATTGAAGTTCAGGGTGATGGCGGTTATCTGTTTTTCCTGGCATTAACAGTTTTTATTTCCTCATTAATCCTCGCTATCCATAAGAAAGATGACATACTCGTCTTTCTTAAGTTGAAAAAGTCTTAAAAGAGCAACAAAGTCAACCCAATTCACTTTTAATCGTACTTTTGAGCCAGGGATATTACCATGGCAAAAGATAACATACTCGACTCAATAGCAGAAGCTATTGAAGCAATAAAAAAAGGCGAAGTCATAATCGTAGTGGATGATGAGGACCGCGAAAACGAAGGAGACTTCGTTTGTGCAGCTGAAAAAATCACACCAGAAATTGTAAACTTCATGGCCAAACATGGTCGGGGGTTGATTTGTGCACCATTAATCGAAGAACGTTGTGAGCAACTCGGTCTCGAAATGATGGTTGGTAAAAACACTTCCGTTCACGAAACACCCTTCACCATTTCTGTAGACCTTTTGGGCCATGGTTGCACAACTGGGATCTCAGCCAAAGACAGAGCCAAAACCATCAATGCGCTTGTGGATCCTGAAACTAAACCTGGGGATTTCGGGAAGCCGGGGCACATTTTTCCCCTCAAAGCAAAATCAGGCGGAGTATTGAGAAGAACCGGTCATACAGAAGCAACAATTGACTTTGCACGACTTGCCGGATTTGCTCCAGGGGGTGTTTTGGTAGAAATAATGAATGAGGATGGAACTATGGCGAGGCTACCGGAACTCAGGAAAGTTGCTGATAAATTCAACCTAAAACTGGTCTCGATAAAAGATTTGATTTCGTACAGACTCCAAAATGAATCATTGATTGAGCGTGTTATCGGTGTAGACATGCCAACTTATCTAGGCGATTTTGAACTCTATGCGTACAAACAGCTTAGTACGGGAGATACGCATCTTGCGCTTACCAAAGGTTCCTGGGAATCTGAAGAGGCCGTTTTGGTAAGGGTACACTCCTCATGTGTCACTGGTGATATTTTCGGTTCATACCGTTGTGATTGCGGAAATCAATTGCACGCCGCCATGAGAATGGTGGAAAAGGAAGGAAGAGGAGTTGTTTTATATATGAATCAGGAAGGTCGGGGCATTGGTCTTGTCAACAAATTGAAAGCATACAAACTCCAGGAAAATGGCATGGATACGGTTGAAGCCAATCTTCACCTTGGGTTCAAAATGGATGAACGTGATTATGGTGTCGGCGCACAAATTCTCAGAGATTTGGGTATCACTAAAATGAAGTTAATATCAAATAGCCCCAAAAAAAGGGCTGGGTTGAGGGGTTATGGCCTGGAGATTGTAGAAAATGTACCCATTGAAATAACCCCCAACAAGCACAATGAGAGATATCTCAGAACGAAAAGGGATAAGATGGGACATGATATTTTAAATGGCAAATAATTAAAAACCCCCGATGAGGCTGATTTTCGGTTTTTTGTTCATACTGTTTTCAGCGGGCCCTCTAATTGGTCAGTATTTTCCCAGCGAGATGTGGCATGAAGGATATTTAGTGATTTCCAGTGGTGATACGCTGAAAGGGAAAATAAAGTATAACCTCTACAATGATGCTGTTCAGCTCGAACGGTACAACCGCATTCAGGCATTTTCAAGCAGGAATGTGACTTTTTTTGAAATATTCGATTTGGTTACGGAGAATTATAGACAATTTTATTCCATTCCTTACAAGGTAAATATGGATTATAAAGTTCCACGTTTATTTGAGATGTTGTATCTGGGAGAATTGTCACTTGTTGCCCGTGAAATGATTGTTCAGGAAGCCATTTCAGCCACTATGTCGCCACTTTACGGAACACGCCAGCGGTTAAGTCATAAATTCTTCTTTGTTTACAAAGACGGAAGAGTGTCTAATTATGAAGGAAAAAAGAATGAGCTCCTTTTTATAATGAGGGATAAATCCAAAGACATAAAAAATTATATTAAGAAAAATAAACTGCGAACTGACAGACTCCAGGATCTGGTGAGGATTACGGCCTTTTACGATTCATTTTAAATTCCATCAGTTCAAAACAGTTCAAGAAATAATTCTATTCTACCTTTAAAGCCAGGGAATCATAGTCCAATGACAGTTCTAAAAAGATATCAAGCCAGTATTGACCGAAGTCGGCTGATAAGTCGTGACTTGAGCTGGATAGAATTTAACTATAGAGTGCTCGATCAATGCAGTAAAAATGGCCGCACATTACCTGAGCGGATGAAATTCCTTGCAATCACCTCATCAAACGCAGATGAGTTCTTCATGATACGGGTAGGAAGTCTGTACAATTATATCGATTATGGTAAAGAGAGAATTGACTATTCAGGTCTGAGAACCGAGCCTTTTAAGGCCAGGCTTTTTGAAGAAGCTCATAAATTTTTTGATGCCCAAAACAATGTCTTCATAAACGAGCTTATACCCAAATTTTCAAAGTATCATATTCAAATCCCAATGGTTAATGAATTAACTGAGGAGGAGCAGGCTCTGGTTAAAACCTATTTCAAAAAGACCATCTTCCCCATGCTGACACCCATGGTGTATGATTCTTACCACACCTTTCCAATACTTACCACCAATATGTTGGTTTTTGGTGTTGTCACCAAGAATCCTGAAGACAAAAGGGATAAAAAGAAACTTTCATTTATCCAGATACCACAAAACCTTCCGAGGTTCTATGAAATAAATAGAAAATCTACCCTCCTGTTTGTTCCAATCGAGGAGATTATTCGATCCAACATCGAAAGCTTCTTTCGAAATGTTGAAGTCCGTTCTTCAACATTATTTAGAGTGACCAGAAATGGTGATTTTACCCTTGAGGAGTCTGAAGATATTGATGCAAATATCCTCGAGGAAATGAAAAATAAGCTCAAAACCCGAAAAACCGGTAGGGTTGTAAGAATTGAAATAGAAGAGATCTATGATCGATGGATGCTTAAAGTTCTTACAAAGAGATGGGAGTCAGAAAACATCAACCTATTTCCAGTTCCCGTTTCAGCACTTATTGATTATAAGGGCCTTTGGCAAATTGTTAAACACAAAGAACTTAAAGTTTCAATCCCCGAGCTTCCATCACCTGTTCGACCATTGGCAATGCGTGAAAATTTAGATTTGGATATTTTCAAACTACTTAAGAACAGGGATATTTTACTTCACCATCCTTACAATACAATTGAACCCCTTCTTAACTTATTGGAGAAGGCTGCTGATGATCCAAATGTCCTTTCAATTAAAATAACTATTTACAGGATTGCAGAGAATTCACGGGTTGTTTTAGCCTTGTTAAAAGCAGCCGAAAATGGCAAACACGTCTCAGTTCTTTTTGAAGTTAAAGCGAGATTTGATGAGGAAAACAACATGAGGGAAGCCCAAAAACTTCAGAAAGCCGGTTGTTTTGTTATTTATGGGTTAGGAACATTAAAAACACACACTAAACTTCTCCTAATTGTCAGAAAAGAGGGCCACAAAGTTACCCGGTACATACACATGAGCAGTGGCAATTACAATGAAGATACCTCAAGATTATATACTGATATTGGGCTTATAAGCACGGATTCTGTATATGCCAATGATGTGTCTGAATTCTTCAACGTAATCACGGGACATTCATTACCCGCTAACTATGAGCTTCTTATTACAGCCCCACGTGAAATGCGGAACTCATTGATCAAATTGATACAGGTAGAATTACAAAATGCGAAAGAAGGCCTGCCATCCGGCATTGTAATTAAAATCAATTCTTTACAAGATGATAAAGTGATAGAGGAGCTTTATGCGGCCTCACAAGCAGGAGTTCCTATTAAGCTGATTATCCGGGGAATTTGCTGTCTAAGACCGGGGAGAAAAGGTCTCTCAGAAAACATTAGTGTTAAATCAATCGTAGGTGAGTTTTTAGAGCATTCCCGAATTTTCTATTTCCATAACAACGGAGAACCAAAAGTCTATTCGGGTAGCGCTGATATCATGGTTCGCAGCTTTGACAGGCGCATGGAATCGCTCTTTCAAGTTATTGATAAACTACCTAAAAATCAATTGATCAATATCCTAAGATACAATCTATTAGATAATGTGAACAGCTATGAAATGAAGGAAGACGGTTCGTATGAAGTAATAAACTCAACAGATGTTCCTTTTAATATTCACAAAGAGTTTTATAAAGTTGAAGTAAACGAATTGACAGGGATTAAACTATTCTAATATGAACATCAGAGAAATTCTTGAAGAAAAAATACTTGTACTTGATGGCGCAATGGGAACAATGATCCAGGAGTATAAACTTGAAGAAGCTGATTTCCGAGGTGAGCAATTCGCAAATCACGGTTTCATTTTGAAAGGAAACAGCGATGTACTTTCACTCACACAACCACAAATTATCAAAGAAATTCACTGCAAATACCTGGAAGCCGGTGCTGACATTATAGAGACCAACTCATTCACAGCAACATCGATAGCACAAGCAGATTACGGTTTACAGGATTTAGCATATGAGTTGAATTTTCAATCAGCCAAAATAGCGAAAGAAGCGGCCGAAGAATTCACAAAAATCGATCCGGACAAGCCTCGCTTTGTGGCTGGTGCCATTGGTCCAACAAACAAAACGGCATCTATTTCAGGAGATGTCAATGACCCTGGGTCAAGAGGAATAACATTTGATGAATTGGTGAAAGCTTATCTCGAGCAAGCTAAAGGTTTGATTGATGGAGGTGCGGACCTTCTTCTTGTTGAAACAATCTTTGATACCCTCAGTGCCAAAGCGGCACTTTTTGCTATCCAGCAAGTATTTGATGAAAGGAATCTCAATCTGCCAATTATGGTTTCGGGTACAATAACCGATGCCAGTGGAAGAACCCTATCAGGGCAGACCACTGAGGCCTTTTTGATCTCAATGAATCATGTTCCTTTATTGAGTATTGGTTTAAACTGTGCTTTAGGTGCAAAACAACTCCGACCATATCTACAGATTTTATCGACGAATAGTGATGCCTTTGTGAGCGCTCATCCAAATGCCGGATTGCCAAATGAATTTGGTGAATATGATGAAACTCCTGAAACAATGGCTTTACAAATAAAGGATTTCCTAGAAGAAGGATTAGTGAACATTATCGGTGGCTGCTGTGGCACTACTCCTGATCATATCAAAGCCATTGCCAAACTTGCAGCCGAGTACCGACCCCGCCAATTAAAGGAATCGGCTGGAGTATCGCAGTAGATAGTCATATTGTCAAGTTTAAGTTAACCGGTTTCTACTAAGTCCCATTAACCCCACAAGTGAAAGTATTCAAATTTGGTGGAGCCTCGGTCAGGTCAGCGGATGCAGTAAGAAACATGTCTTCCATTGTGAAGATGCATCAGCAAGATCAACTCATAATCATTGTGTCATCAATGGATAAAACCACCAATCTTCTTGAAACTATATATTCAAAGCAATTCAATCACACTGACTTTAACCAATCATTTGATGAACTGACCCAATTCCATAAAGAAATCGTACGCGAATTAATGGGTGATCGACAAATGGTTGATTCTTCAATAAACACTTTGTTTACTGAATTGAGAAAAACCCTTCGTGTTGACTATAAAGATTATTCTTTTGGATATGATCAAATGATATGCTTGGAGAACTCTTATCCACCAGTATCATCTACGATTACATGGTTCAGATAATTCCAGACCTTAAATTTCTAGATGCAAGAGATTTGATTGAAACGGATAGCAACTACCAGGATGCAACGGTTAATTGGGAAGCAACATCAAAAAAAATAAGGGTATTATTATTTGATGAAATTGATAGCAATGTTGTAATAACCCAAGGATTCATAGGGGCTGATCAAGAAGGAAATTCAACTTCATTGGGTCGTGAGGGTTCGGAAATCCAAAAGCTATAAAGCCTTTAGCCAATGCAGGGATTCCTCTATATGTAAAACCTTTTACTTCTCCTGAAAAAATCGGTACAGCAATACGTGATGTTTACATTAAAAAAACATTACCAGCGATAATTTTTAAGGAGAATCAGTCACTCTTTTCTTTCAGAGTAGAGGATTTTACATTCATACAGCAGCAGCACCTGACACATATTATTGAGATGCTTACGAGAATGAAAATTCGTGTAAATCTCATGCAGAATTCTGCAATATCATTTTCAGTTTGCGTTGATAGCCATCAAGGAAAAACCAAAGAAATTTTAGACTCACTAGGGGCCGAATATTCGATCCTATACAATGATGAATTGCTTTTGATAACCATCAAAAATTATGATACGGCATCAATTGATTTCATTTCTATGAATCGTGAAATATTGCTCGAACAGCGAACACGGCATAACTACCAAATTGTAGTCAGGAGTTAAATTGCGACTCTCAGGCATATTTATAAAGGTTAAAATGCGAAATAATTGAATGCTTGGAACTTTAAGCTTAATTTGGAATTCAACCTAATTGAATATTATGAAGCCGTGGCACAAATATTATCCAGGTGGAAAAGCCCCAAATATTGATTTTAGTTATTACAAAAATCTTCCAGATGTTCTTCAAAAAGCCGTAACGCAATATGGTGACAGCATAGCCTGTGAAAATTTCGGAAAGCAATTATCTTTTTCAGAACTGGATAGGCTTTCCAAAGATTTCGCAGCTTTTACTACAACAATAGGACTAAAAAAAGGTGATCGAATAGCCCTCCAGATGCCAAATATTCTTCAATACCCAATTGCATTGTTTGGATCGTTGAGAGCAGGGCTAGTTGTAGTTAATACCAATCCTCTTTATACACCAAGAGAAATGGAGCATCAATTCAAGGATTCCGGTGCTAAGGCGGTTGTAATCCTGGCAAACTTTGCCCACAACCTTGAAAAGGTCCTTCCCGATACTGAAATAGTAAATGTGATTGTCACCGAACTGGGAGATTCGATTGGCGGGTTGAAGGGTAAGATTATGAATCTCGTCATCAACTACGTAAAGAAGATGGTACCCAAATTTAAGCTTCCGGGACATTTGAAATTCAACGATGCGATGAAAACCGGAGCCCGATTCAAAAATGATTATTCTGACCCGGAAATTTCATCAGAAGATATTGCCTTTTTGCAATATACCGGCGGAACTACCGGTGTGTCCAAAGGTGCCATGCTCACGAACGCTAACCTTACTGCCAATTTGATGCAAGTAGATGATATACTCAAGCAAGTTATCAAACCTGGTGAAGTAACGATTACTCCTCTCCCACTGTATCACATTTTTGCTCTTATGTTTACACTTGGGTTTGTAAAACTCGGGCTGAACAATGTTTTGATTACTAATCCGAAAGACATCTCAGGATTTGTTAAAGAACTAAAAAAACACAAATTCACTGGTATCATCGGTGTCAACACACTATACAATGCTTTACTCAATAACCCGGAATTTAAGAACATTGATTTTTCAGCTTTAAAATTATCCGCCGGGGGTGGAATGGCCATTCAAAAAGTAGTATCAGACAGATGGCAAGAAGTAACCGGTGTAGCACTACTTGAGGGTTACGGCCTTACAGAAACAAGTCCAGTACTTACCTTGAATCCACCTGGTGGTCAGAACCATCGAGTTGGTACCATTGGTATTCCAATTCCTGAAACAGAAATTGAACTGATGGATGAAGATGGAAAACCTGTTCCTCTCGGTGAACCAGGAGAAATATGCGCCCGTGGACCCCAGGTGATGAAAGGATACTGGCAAAGGCAGGAAGCTACAGATGAGGTTATGACTGGTGGTTGGCTACACACCGGTGATATTGGTATCATGGATGAAGACGGATTCTTTAAGATTGTTGACAGGAAAAAAGAAATGATTCTGGTTTCTGGATTTAATGTTTATCCAAATGAAATAGAAAATGTAGTTGCTTCCCACCCCAAAGTGCTTGAAGTTGGCGCAATAGGAGTTCCCGACTCAAGATCTACGGAAGTTGTTAAAATATTCGTTGTTAAACGAGACCAGAGCTTGACCAAGGAGGAACTTCAGGCTTATTGCCGTGAAAACCTTACTGCATATAAATGTCCACGGCACATCGATTTTATTGATGAACTTCCTAAGTCAAATGTTGGTAAGGTGTTAAGAAGGATATTGAAAGAAAATGATGCTAAGGTCAGTTCTTATGGATAGCAACACCTATGTTTTTTTGATATCCTCACGTAGGGCAGTATCTCCGCAGCTTCCACAATGACAATCCTTACTGGTAAGATTTCTATAAGCTAATCTGCCCATATAGTAACAGGCCGATGCAAAAATTATCACTATGAGTACTGTTTGTAGCATTAATTGAAAATATTATAAGCTAACAACGCACTAAGATAAGCAAGTGTTGTCATATATACAGTCTGAATAAAAGGCCATTTCCATGATTTAGTTTCTCTATAAACAATGGCTAATGTGCTCATACACTGCATGGCAAACACATAAAAAACCATCAGCGAGATCCCCGACGCCAGAGTATACACCGGTAAACCGGTCGCTGGATTAATTTCGCTCCGCATGCGCTCAATAAGAGAAGAACCATCATTGAAATCTTGCTCCACACTATAAATTGTGGCCATTGATCCAACGAAAATCTCCCTCGCTGCAAAGGATGTAATAAGCGAAATTCCAATTTTCCAATCATATCCCAATGGTGCTATGCCAGGTTCAATGACATGGCCAAGGTGGCCAATCCAGGAGTTGGATAATCTTGCGCTATTCACTTCACTCTCATAATCATCCTGATCTGTCGGGTTATTTGGCAATTCAACGCGGGAAACTGCTTCTTCCATTTTATTTCCTGGCCCGTAGGAAGCCAGTACCCATAATATTATCGAAATGGCCATGATTATCTTCCCTGCTTGCCAAACGAAAATGGAAGACTTTTCCAGGATGGTGTACAGGATGTTCTTAAAATAGGGTAGCTTATAACCTGGCATTTCCATAACCAGATAACTCTTTTCATCAGTTTTAAGCAAAAACTTAAAAACTCCTGCCACCAGGAGTGCAGATACCAATCCTAACACATATAATCCCAAAAGAACTATCCCTTTCAGGTTAAAAATTTCCAAAATCAGAACATCTGGAATAACCAACGCAATTAGCAATGTATAGACCGGCAATCTTGCCGAACAACTCATGAGGGGAGTGACCATTATAGTAATGAGCCTATCCTTCCAATGATGGATAGTTCGGGTCGCCATAATAGCGGGGATCGCACATGCAACACCGGAGATAAGAGGAACTACGCTTTTACCATTTAATCCAAATGGCCGCATTAGTTTATCCATTATAAATACTACCCTTGACATATACCCGGTCTCCTCCAATACTACGATGAACAAGAAGAGCAAGGCAATCTGCGGTACGAAAATCACTACTCCACCTAAACCGGGAATAATCCCCTCAGCTAGTAGGTTGGTTAAAACACCTGACGGAAGGTGCTCTTTAAGCCAGTGGCTTGATGAAAAAAACACGCTGTCGATTAATTCCATAGGAACCTCAGCAACGGAATAAATAGTTTGGAAAATTGAGAAAAGAATACCCAAAAAGATAATGTAACCTGCAATAGGGTGAATTAATACCTTGTCAACTTTTCGACTTAATGACTTTGAAGCGGTATAAGATTTTTTCTCTATGAAATTTAAATACTTCCTGATTTTCTTAAATCTCTGTTCCGTTTCTAAAATTTGAGCTGATGGATCATCAAGATTTGATAAAACTGCCTCGGAATTTTCGGAATAAAATGGATAAAAGGAATCTGAAGTTTTGAAGTCTAATAGTAATTTCTTCAGATCATCAAATCCCGTTCCTTTCCTTGAATTAAGTTGAATCACATTGATACCACCAAACATTTCACTAAGCTTCAATTTATCAATTTCAACTCCTCTTCTTTGAGCTACATCAGACATATTCAAAGCCAGAATGACCGGAATACGGAGATCGTAAATTTGGGTGAACAATAAAAGATTATGTTCCAGATTAGCAGAATCCACTACAACAATGATTACTTCAGGATAATCGGGATGATCGGGATTATTAAGTAAGTCAATTACAACCTGCTCATCATCAGAACGGGGATAAATACTATAAGTGCCGGGTAAATCAGTTATGGAAACTTTATGGTCTGTGGCCAATGTCATATGGCCAACTTTCTTATCAACAGTAACACCAGGATAATTACCAACATGCTGATTCAAACCTGTCAATAAGTTGAACACTGAAGTTTTTCCCGAATTTGGATTGCCGACCAGGGCTACTTTGCTAATTTTCATTGATCTTACCCAATCCTTTTTACTTTAATCAGTGCCGCCTCTTCGAGACGTAGAGAAAGCATCATTCCTTCAATATCAATCGCAATTGGGTCTCCAAACGGTGCTTTAAAAACAATTTGAATTTGTCGGCCTGGATATAAACCCATCTCGGTCAATTTGGGTGATAATTCATGATCTGAAATTCCACAAACTTCTAACTTGACGTATGAAGACTGCTCATGAAGGCTTAGTGAATTCTGGTGATCCATATATGTGCTGCAATTTAGAAAGATTCTAAATAAAGCAATCCTTAAAAGACAGATTATGATAAGAATCAGGAAAGTACTAAACGAGCTTATAAGCTTATGGATTTTTTAAGCGTGTGATAACACCAAAAAAGGCGAAGAGAACCCAGTTCCAAAAGGAAAAGATTACTTCATCCTTTCAGCGAACTGCTCAACATCAAATTTGATGTCGTCTTCGCCAATCTGGTCGAATGGATTCTCGAGGTGATTCTGAATGTTGTCCAAGCTTATCAGCACAAAGCTGTACATGATCGGAATCATGTAGACCAGGCTGGGGTAGTAGTCTTGCGCTTCGTAGGCAAAATATGGTGCATATAATACAGGAAAACTGTACATAAATACAGTGCTGTAAGCTCGAAGAGTCACGGGTGTTCGGTAGTGTAAAACTACCTTCATACTTTCAACAGCACCTGACAATTTGCTTATGTATTGGCTCACACGGGACATTTCACCCACTTGAAGACCGAATTTTCTAAAGTCCTGAACGTGAATTGAAAGGCGGGATATTTTTTCGAAAAGTTCATTCTCCAAGTCTGCTGTCTCGCGACTCCTGTTAGTAAAGAGATTCTTAGCAGTTCATAGGTTTCAATAAGCTCCTTCCTTAATTCAACCTGGAAGTCCTTCTGTTCTGGGGTCAGCCAATCTCTTGACGCTACAAAAATGGCCATGAGGTGGTTTTTGAAATCCCCAAATTGAATCAATGCATTCTCCCGACGCTTAAAAGCACTGTCAATGGAAAAAACCACCGGAAAAACCAAGCGCTACCCCAATTAAGGGCAAAGGGAAATCAGCGTAAATTTCATAATGCTTACAAAACACAGTGACACCCACCGCGACAATAGTCACTATGAATGTTTTATAATTGATAATGAGAAAAATACTCCTTAAGATTTTCATAGCGTCTGCAAAATTGACGGCAAAAATATATGTTGACGAGGTGCCGTCAAAACGTTACATTTTTAAGCACAACATCCGAGGAAACTCCTCCATGAATCTCTCTACTGTGTTTTCCAATTCAACTTCAAACACCATTATGAAATTGTAGTCATCCAATAAGACATAGACCGAAATCTTTGTATATTTATAATTAATACTGAAATAATTTTAATCATGAAGGCAGTGACAATAAACCATGCTGGCAAAATTATTTTATTCATACTGACACTATCTGTTTTTCAGTTAAAGGCACAGAATCATTTCGATGAGTTTATAGAAGCCGGAGAGGTGGATGCTAATATTATTTATAAAGCGTATTCCGACCCAATATTACAGGGCCTCAACTACGGTTTTGGTCGCGGATGGTACAATACGGCTAAAAGCCATGAAAAGTTTGGCGTTGACTTTAGTATCAATGTTGTGATAGCATACGTTCCTGAAAAAGATCACTTTTACAGCACTGCTGACCTTACTCAACAGTTTATTCAAAATGGAGGAAATACCAGGTTTGTTGGTTCTACATCGAAGTACCCCACAATGGTTGGTCCAGAGTCACCTCAACCAGTTTTCGAAGTTTACAATCCGGAATTTGATACTTATGAACAAATAACCGGTCCTGCCGGATTCAGCTTTACAAATAGTATCGTCAAACAAGCAGTGCCTGTTGTGATACCTCAATTTGGCATAGGCCTCTTCAAGAATACCGATATTAAACTCAGGTTTTTACCTAAAGTCGGAAGTTCTGATGTCAAATTGAATATGTTTGGAATCGGTGTCATGCATGATATCAAACAATGGATTCCAGGAAACTCTGTGATTCCTATTGACATAGCATTATTAGTAGGATATACTCATTTTGGACTTGATGTCTTAAAAATTGAAGATGATAATGATGAAGGGCATTTCAAGCTTAATTCAGTTACCTATCAACTACTGGTATCAAAGACGCTTAAAGTGATCACATTTTACGGAGGTTTTGGTTATATCGACGGGTATTCCAAAGTTAATATTAAAGGTGAGTATGATGTTGCAGCAAGCCTGACACCAATCATTGACCCGGTTAATTTCAAATCCAAAAGTACGGGTATGAATGGCGCTTTGGGAGTTCGATTGGCCATCAAAGTTCTGACATTGCATTGTGATTATACCATTCAGGACTACAATGCGCTGTCCTTTGGATTTGGCTTTTCAATCCGATAAACATGATTTGACTTCTATTCAATTTATTAATAAAAAAATCGGTTGGAATACATCCGGGATAATGCTTCTGATTTTCATTAGAAATCAAGGCTCAATAATCAATACTTGGCTCTTGTCTTCTTTTCAATTTAATTTGAAGATTGAATCCAATTCTTACTAAATACCTTCATCATCTATGTTTCACTCTCTCAATCGGCAATTTCTTATTGCCTTTTCTTTGACAATAGCTATTCTCTCATGTCAAAAACCCAAACCACTTTACAATCACATAGTGATCAGGGAAGATTCAATCCAGGGGCCTGTTCGGGCCAGGGAAATAATGGATAACACAGCCATTTCTCTTGCCGATGGTATTAAAATGGAACTTTGGGCTACCGATTCCCTGGCGCCTGACCCGATTGCAATGTCAATTGATGACTATGGAAGGGTTTATTTAACAAGAACGAATCGACAGAAACATTCAGAATTTGATATCCGCGGTCATAGAGATTGGATGACAGCTTCAATTGCGTTACAGTCAGCAGAAGAACGAAGGGAGTTTCTTCATAAAACGTTTTCTCCTGAAAATAGTGCTCAGAATGAATGGTTGACAGACCTGAACAAGGATGGAATACATGATTGGAAGGATTTGGCTGTTGAAGAAGAGGAAGTTTGGCAGATAGAAGATCTTAATCAAGATGGACTAGCTGATGTTTCTACAAGGATTTTAAGCGATTTCCATGATGAAGTGACTGATGTCGCCGGTGCCTTACTCATCAGGAGAAACGATATGTTCGTTGGAGTTGGTCCAGACATGTGGCGATTGGAAGACACAGATGGAGACGGCCGTGTGGACATTAAAAAATCTATCAGTCATGGCTATGCTGTACATATAGGATTTGGAGGACATGGTATGTCCGGAGTTATTGAAGGACCCGACGGTAAAATTTATTGGGGGATTGGGGACATTGGAGCCAACCTTACTGCCTTAGATGGTTCAATTCATAAATACCCAAATCAGGGTGTTCTGGTCAGATCAAATCCTGATGGAAGCAATTTTGAAGTCTTCGCAGCCGGATTGAGAAATACTCATGAATTTGTCTTCGATGAATATGGAAACATTATCGGTGCAGACAATGACGGCGATCACCCGGGAGAAAGTGAGCGATTGGTGCACATTGTCGAAGGATCAGATGCAGGTTGGAGGTCAAATTGGCAATATGGGAAATACACGGATTCTCGAAACAACGAATACAAAGTCTGGATGGAGGAACGACTCTTTGTTCCAAGATGGGAAGGTCAGGCAGCTTATATTATGCCACCAATTACCAACTATCACAATGGTCCGACAGGCATGGTTTATAACCCCGGCACCACCCTTGGATCAGCGTGGAAGAACAAGTTCTTTCTTGTAGAATTCGTCGGGAATCCAAGCCGATCACATATCTGGTCTTTCAGTCTCAAACCCAAAGGAGCCTCCTTCAATCTTAACGAAGACATCGATCTTATGAGCGGTGTCTTAACAACCGGAATTCGGTTTGGACCTGACGGAGCCCTTTATGCCGCAGACTGGGTCAATGGATGGGATACAAAAAATTACGGACGCGTTTGGAGAATCGATGTAACCGATGATAAAAATGATCTTGCTGAAATCAGAAAGGAAACCAAAGAACTCATGGTACTCGATTATAAAGACCAATCCACAGACAGGCTGTACGAATTGCTTTTCCATGAAGACATGCGCATAAGGCTCAAGGCCCAGTATGAACTCGCCAACCGGAATGATGATCGTACTTTGAGTAAGGCAATTGGTCAAACTGATAACCTACTGGCCAGAATTCATGGTATCTGGGGACTTGGTCAAATCCTGGCTTATGATCCTGCTCAGATAGAACAACTTGTATCCCTCCTTGGTGATAATGACCCCGAAATAATTACTCAGGCAGCCAAGGTTATTGGGGATTTGAAATACGCTATAGCCGGAAATTCACTTCTTCCTTTGCTTGAACATCAAAACCCAAGAACACAGTTTTACGCGGCACAAGCACTCGGTCGAATAAAAATGATTGAGGCAGTCGATCCTCTTATTAAGATGATTGAATCCAATAACGATGAAGATCTCTACATCCGACATGCTGGAGTATTGGCACTTTCAAGAATTGGCTTAGTTGACCCTATCGTTGCGCTTTCAGATCATTCAAGTTTTGCATTGAGAGTCGCAGCCGTCCTTGTATTAAGGAGAATGGCCAATGAAAAAGTCGCTGTTTTTCTAAAAGATCAAGACGAATACATAGTTACGGAGGCCGCCAGAGCAATAAATGATGACTTCTCCATAGAAAAAGCACTACCGGCACTTGCCGCAACATTGAGCGAAGAAAGGTTCAGATCCGAGGCCCTCCTAAGAAGAGCCATCAATGCAGCACTCCGTGTCGGAGGAGGTGAGCAATTGGACTTGCTCATCGCTTTTGCACAGCGTCCAGGTCTCGATCCAGTCTTGAAAGGTGAAGCCATTGCAACGCTGGCAACCTGGCCAAATCCTTCAGTCCTGGATCGCGTGGATGGCCGGTACCGTGGTGAAATCAAAAGGGATGTCAATGAAATCAGACCCAAAATCACTCCGATGATCGCTCAGTTGCTTAAAAGTCTTGATGCTGAAGTAGTTTCGGCAACCATCACAGCTATTGCCGAACTTGGAATTTCGGATTACAATGATCAATTGGTAATCATGGCAAAAAGCCACAAGAATCCTGACGTGAGATCATCTGCCCTGAAATACCTTGTTAATGCCGGTGCTGGTAATTCGACGCAGATCATCAGGGCAGGACTTGCAGATCAGTCCGAAATCGTCAGATCCACAGCAGTGAGCTATCTCGCCGATTTGGAAACCAACGCTGAAACATTGAGCCAGATCACCGCACCTATACTTTCTCGGGGCACTATTAGTGAACAACAGGAATTAGTTAAGGTTTTAGGCACAATGCCACTGAAAAAATCAGAATCAACACTAAGCACTTTGGCTGATCAATTGATAAGTGGGAAACTATCAGGGGGCATTACGCTTGAGTTGATCGAAGCGATTGAAGCCTCGGGTTCGGAAAATCTGGCTTCCAGGATTGAATCCATCAGATCATCCGATCCTAATAGTGTTGATTTCTATAAGGAAGCGCTTTATGGCGGTGATAGAAGACAAGGTGGTCGATATGTTTACACCAACTCAACAGGACAATGTACCCGATGCCATGCACTGAATGAAGGTGGAGCTAACGTTGGCCCTCCTTTAATGAACATAGGCAATACACACTCAAGGGAACAAATTCTTGAAGCACTTGTCAATCCAAGTGCAAGAATTTCACCAGGCTATGGTAATGTGACTTTGACATTGGCAGATGGACAAACAGTAACCGGCATCCTGGAGGAAGAAACAAATGAACGCCTTATAATAAGAACCAATGATGCGGAACCGCTGGAAGTCCCGGTTTCAAGAATCAGTTCAAGGACAAATCTTCCATCCAGCATGCCTCCGATGGGACAGATCATGTCAAGAAGAGAATTACGGGATGTCATAGAGTTTTTGGTTAATTTGAAGCAGTAACCAACTACTGACCTATGAAATACGCAGCATGTTTGCTTGGTATGTTCTTACTATTTAGTTGCACTGAAGAAAAGCAGGAGCGTAAACCCAACATCATTTTTATCCTGGCAGATGACCTGGGCTATGGCGACCTTGGATGCTACGGCCAAAAGCAAATCCTTACACCATTTCTAGACCAAATGGCGAAGGAGGGCATCCTGTTTACCAATCACTATGCAGGAAGTACTGTATGTGCGCCATCCCGAAGCGCACTGATTACGGGCAAACATACCGGCCAGACAAGGGTAAGAGGGAATGCCAAAGTTCCCCTCTTGGCAGAAGACACCACTGTGGCAGAATTAATGAAGCAAGCCGGGTATGTAACTGGAATGTTTGGTAAATGGGGTCTTGGTGAAGTCACATCCACTGGCCAGCCAAATGACCAGGGCTTTGACGAGTTTGTCGGTTATCTGAGCCAGGTAAGGGCACACAATGCCTACCCGGAATGGATTTGGCAAAATAAGGATACTGTGAAACTTGACAATGTGGTGAAATACGTCACCGAAACTTATGCTGCAGGAATTGGTGGTATAGCCACTGAAAAGAACACACATACACAGAATATCTTCACCGCAAAAGCCATTGAGTTTATCGAGGCTAAAAAGGATTCAGCTTTTTTTCTCTATGTGCCTTATACCCTACCCCACGCCAACAACGAAGCCCGGCATTTTGATGCCATTGGTATGGAAACCCCGAAATTGTTGGGTTACGATACCATTGCCAGTTGGAATGATACGGAAAAAGCCTTTGCTTCTGCGGTCACCTGTCTTGACAGCGATGTGGGTAAAATTCTATCCAAACTCAAAGAATTAAACCTTAATGAAAATACGCTGGTCATATTTACATCCGACAATGGACCACACCATGAGGGAGGCCACGATGACAAATTCTTCAACAGCTCTGGACTACTTCGAGGCACCAAGCGAGATGTTTATGATGGTGGCTTCCGGGAACCCTTTATAGCCAGATGGCCAGGTAAAATACAGCCTGGAACGACATCCGATCATACCTCCGCTTTCTGGGATTTTATGCCTACCGCCTGTGAACTGGCAGGTGTAAAACCGCCTTCAGACATCAATGGTAAATCATACCTCAATGCTTTGTTGGGCAAACCACAGGAGAAACATGATTACCTCTATTGGGAGTTTTATGAACAAGGTGGCAAACAGGCAGTGAGGCTTGACCAGTGGAAAGGAGTGCGATTAGGCGTTCAGGCTAATCCAGACGCTCCAATTGAATTGTATGATGTGGTCGCCGACCCAGGAGAAACCAACAATGTTGCGGACCAGAACCCGGAAGTCGTGAGGAGGATCAATGGGATTATGGTTGAGGCGCATGTTTTCTCTCCGGATTTCAATTTTGAATTTGAGAATAAAGCAGTGCAATGAGAATATACGTTATTAAACACATTGCCAAACTCATAAATTATTTATTTTAATTTCCATATTGATTGGGCTCTATTTGTTGATTGGGCTCTATTTGATAGTAATGGATATAAAATACTATTTGGGAAAAGCTGATTTGAATTTAAAAGGTTCAATAATTGTTCACGGTTTCCTAATCATCATCTTCATCCTTCGGTTTACCCTTTACAAGAGGTTAAAGGATCGTGCCATTGATTGGAAATGAACCATTTGGCTCTATAATAAACAGGCATCAGCGCCCGCTGGTGCCTGAATGAATACTGTATTCCCCCACTACGTCATTCCTTGAAAGGCGTAGCCGCGACAAAGAATCCCAATAATTCCCTGGATATTGGATTGCAATTATTTTGAGCTAACTCTATTTTATGTTTTGGCTTTGTAAGTCAACTCTGAAAACAATTTGGTAGTTTATTTCAAATACGAATTGTTAACTTTGATTTGATCAAACGAATAAGTTCATGAAGGGGGTAACTTTTATAACTGACAAGTCGCTAAAAAAGCGATATGTCCAAATAGACCTTGAACAACTGGAGAAACACCAAAATGAAATTGAGGATTTACTGGATATCATTATTGCAGAAAGCAGGAAGGATGAAGAAGGGATTCCCCTTGAACAGGTCATCGAAGAATTGAAGGCTGAAGGAAAGTTAGATGCCTCCATTTAAGGTAATAATCAAGAAATCTGCAAGAAAAAGAGCTTTCGAAACTTCCAAAGCAGGCAAATGATCGAATCATTCCGGCTATCAGAGCATTAGCAGAAAACCCTTGGCCTGCAGGGTCAAAGAAGTTGGTAGGAGAAGAACTATGGAGGATCAGGACTGGAAATTACCGTGTTATATATTCAGTTGAGAATCAGATTTTAGTCGTTGAAGTTCTTGCCATTGGCCATCGAAAATATATTTATAAGAAATAGCACCTATGCGAAAAATCATCCTCGGCCTAGCCAGCAGCCTTGATGGCTACATTGAAGGGCCTAATGGCGAAATCGATTGGTGCTTTACAGATCAGGATTACGGTATGAAGGAATTCCTTAGCCATGTCGATACATCAATCATGGGCCGGAAAACTTATGAACTTACCCAAACGCTGGGTGGCAACAGTTTTCCAAACCTTCAGGAATATGTTTTCTCCAAAAGCCTCAAATCAGTCAAAGAACCTGCGTTGCTGGTAGATGGTGATTTGAAAACAGAAATAGACAAAATCAAAAGCAGTCCCGGAAAAGATATCTGGTTATTCGGTGGAGCAGAATTTACTACCTCGTTGATGAATCTTGGTTTTGTAAATGAAATTTGGCTTTCCGTTCATCCAGTAGTTCTTGGGGGCGGCAAATCAATATTTATTGACCTGAAAAACAGGGCTAACCTCAATCTAACTGATACAAAAACGTACCCAACTGGATTAGTGTCACTTACCTATCATATTCGGCATTGACCAATAATCATTTAACAAGGTGAATGATGGATATCTGAAAGCCAATAACGACTTACATTCTAAGGCTTAACTCCAAAAGGCTATGAGTCTTATCTCAGTAAAATACAATATTTCCTTATTTAAATGCAATAAATATTCCATAATGCTTGCATTTCGTTAATCTTAATTATCTTTACAAGCGTACTTATGGCAATTGGATGGTCCTGACATCGCACCGACTTATTAATTTCCTCACTCTTTTTCTTTTAATATCTTCAGCCACTTTTTCGCAACAAAGAGATATTGAGAAGACCGCCGAGATCCTATTCTACAAAGAGGACTTTCCTGCTGCACTTGATGCCTACCGAGAAGTAGTTAAAAGATATCCTGACGATTTAATAGCGCAGTATCATATGGAGGTCTGTTCTCTGATCACAAAATACCCGCAGAAACCATTAACCAAATTTCTTGAGTTAGGGAAAATCCTGCATGAAGAAGATAAATTTTACAACTACTGGTTAGGAAGAGTCCTCTTTGGACAATATGAATTTGAAAAAGCGATTGAAGCGTGGGAAAGGTTTCTGGAAATCCAAAAATATAAGAGTAGGATAATTATTAATGAGACCAACACTTTTATTGAGAATGCCAACAGGGCTATGGCCTTCTATATGAAGCCTGAAACACATCATGCGCAGCGTCTCCCAGACATTATCAATACCGACTATTCCGAAATTACTCCGACATATATCGATAACCTGAACGAACTCCTCTATGCATCATCATTCGAATCAGGTTCAATAACTCATTCAGAACATCCCTTTCATGTGTTTAGCAGTTTCTTCGATGGTTCAAATTGGACTAAACCAGAATTGCAGAGCTCTCTTGGAGAATACGATGCAAACAATGCCAATCTTGAAATAATTGGAAATGACGGTCGCTTGTTGATGTTCAAACCCAATGAAACTGGAGGTTTACATGAAAGCGAACTCAAACATGACAGCATTTGGACACAACCTCATTTGTTTGATATGCACATCAAACGTTCTAAACTAAAGCCTCATTTTTTTGTCAATGAACAAGAAACCATTTTAATATTTTCTACAAAAACCGGCTTAATCAGTAATCTGGATCTCCAATATTCTGTTCGTGCAGAAGGTGAATGGACAAAACCCCGGCCATTCGGAAACACCATCAATACCAACAATAATGAAGAAAGTGCTTTTCTTGCCAGTGATGGCAAAACACTCTATTTCAGCTCAGATGGACATAATTCTATCGGTGGATATGACATCTTCAAAAGTGTGTATGATTCGATTTCGTACCAATGGTCAACGCCTGAAAATATGGGATTCCCTATCAACACCATCAACGACGAGCTCTATTTTAAGTTAAAACCAAATGGCCGAGAGGGTTTCTTTAGTAGTGATAGATTCCACTCAACCGGAGGATACGACATTTATCACTTTTGGGAAGCATCCTACAATTTGGTCAGAGGCAAAGTCATTGATGCAAGCAACAACCAACCTATCAAAGGGGCTTATGTTCGGTTCCATCCAACGCAATATCTGGACACCGATTTTAATGGCATTGCTGACCAATCCGGGACCTATGAAACGCACATCATACCAGGCGATGAGTATCTTGTCGAGGTATTCCTCGATCATGAGCTGATTTTCCAAAAGTCATTAACGATTAAAGAGGAACATGACCCCAATGTTATAATTGAAAGCACAACTATCCGAAAGTCTAATTTCAAAAAACGGATAAAATAGCGGAAAAAGTTCAAACCTTTGAGG
>JAQCLE010000133.1 GCA_027592755.1 Bacteroidota bacterium
TGAACTTTTTCCGCTATTTTATCCGTTTTTTGAAATTAGACTTTCGGATAGTTGTGGCTTATAATATTCAAATTTACGAAAAAAACCATTAAGCCATTCCTTTTCAAGGACTTCCTGTCCTGCAATTACAACCGATTGCTCATAATAATATTGTTTATTGTATCTATATTAATTAATATTCCTATTTAATAATTGGTGAATAATCTCTTGATATGAAGACTAATCATTCCTTATCCATTTTGATCGCAGTAATTCTAGCTGGTAATTCTAGCTGGCTGTGAAACACAGTATAATTAGTCTGTTTCCTGGGGAAACTGAGGACTACACCTCCAAGGCACCAAAGTTTACCTTTATCACCACCCTGGAAGAGCAAGGGCAGCGGTTGCAATCAAACCCTTTTATATTCAGGTTTAGGGAATCTCGAAAAAAATTTACTGATGATCCTTACCGGCCATTTTTTATTTTGTAAGCCTTGAGAACAACATGAATAATTCTAACGGGTTGTGTTACTGGCTGGGTCGCTGGCATTTGTTTGACCAGACATATCCTACAAAAGATCCCGGTCATGACTTCTCACTTTTCATCACCTTCTGACTCATAATTCCTCTACATGCCTGTCGAACTTTCGTACATTAGCCTTACGGCTTTAAACGAATCAAAATTATGGATTTTAAATTAAATAGGTATAATCGTGGGACTTTCCTGATAGCATTTCTAATTCTACTGACAATATCCTTGTCTCTTGCCGCACAGCAACAATTGACTTATGTCGATCTCATAGACCGACTTACCGATATGGAGTATCTTGCTACTCCGCCGATGGACGGGGAGCAGTCCGGCAACTTTTCGAGTTTTGATAGAAAAGCCACTTATGATGAAGCAACTAACTTGTACATTGATTGGGATGCTAATCGGGATGGTACAGGCTACGTAAGAGAGGAGGGAGACGGAGATATTGTGGTTTTTGAAAAGGATGGTCCGGGTGTCATCTGGCGAGTCTGGAGTGCCTTGGCGTTAACGGGTCATGTGAAAGTCTTTATGGACCATGGGGAAGAGCCAATAATTGATATGACATTTGCCGACTTCTTTGATCAGATAAATGAGTATGGCATTGAACTGCCTAAATCACTTCCAGGTTATCCATCAATCAACTTGCCAAACCTGATGCCTACACTCTCAAGAGGGAGAAATCGCTTTATCCCAATTCCATATCAAGAGCACTGCAAGATTGTTTTAGAAAAGGGGTGGGGCATGTATTACCATATTACGTATACTACCTTTCCCAATGAGATTCATCTGCCAGATTTCGATGGTATTCATAGGAAGGCGGATTGTATCGCTCTGGCCGAAGCAGACCGAATCATAGCGAATCGGGGATTTGTGCGAAAACATTATGCCAGTGAGAAATTAGAAAGTAGAAAGGTAAAAGCTATAGCGAATAAAGAAATGGTGGTTAAGACGATAGAAGGAAACCGCGCCATTACCCATTTCTCGATTAACTACAATAAGAACGAATACATAGATGAAAAGGCAAGAGGAGCAATGCTCAAAGATATCTGGCTCAAAATAACCTGGGATGGAGATAACAAAGCATCAGTGATGGCTCCTATTGGCTTGTTTTTTGGCACATATCCAGATGTTTACCCATATCGGGCTTATCCGATAGGTGCTCTGCCCGGACAACTTTATTCTAATTGGTATATGCCTTTTTCAAAAGAAGCCAAAATTGAAATAGTTAATAAAGGCATTCGCAATCATACCTTTAATATAGAAATTGTACATGCACCACTTGATGAATCCGGAGACGAACTATTAAGATTTCATTCAAAATGGCATAATGGGAAATATAAAGAAGAAGTCCAATCTCAGGGTAGAGACAAAGACTGGCCACTAATTGTAACCAAGGGCAGGGGAAGATTTTGTGGTGTGACACTTCACATTCAAAACGAATGGGAAGAACCAAAAGAAAGCACAGTGAATTGGTGGTATGGCAAGTATAGCGCCAGAAATATCTGGTGGTGGTGGGGAGAAGGAGATGAGAAGTTCTACGTTGATGGAGAAAAGTTTCCTTCGACATTTGGTACAGGCAGCGAAGATTATATTGGATACGCCTGGTCAGCTGAGCCCGCCTTTGCACTTTTCGATAGTGGATTTGCTACCCAACCATATACTGCAATCGATGGCAATGGTCACACGATTGTAAGCCGTTTTCATGTCAGCGATAATATTCCCTTTCAGACATCTTTTACGGCTGTAATCGACAAGTATAAAGCAGACAAATGGGGCGATAAAGAACAAGACTGTACGGTTTGCACAAATATTTGTCTTTATCAGGCAGTGGGATATTGGTATTTGATGCCGGGGCAGGAAGATGGTTACTGAACAATAATCAATTATGAAATATCCATTATCATTCTTGATCGCAGTCATTCTTTTGACCCTCAGCGCTTGTGTCCAAAACCAGAATAAACAAAGTGTTGCTCATGAAAGCCCCCCTAATTTCATCATAATATTTACCGATGACCAGGGTTATGGGGACCTTGGCTGTTTCGGTGCGACCCATGTTCAAACCCCAACATAGACAATCTGGCTCAGGAAGGGCTTAAGTTGACAAGCTTCTATGTTGCCGCTCAGGTTTGCACGCCTTCACGGGCGGCACTGCTAACTGGGTGTTATCCCAAAAGGGTCGATATGACTCGGGGAGGAGCAATGAGAGATGGAAAACCATTTGTGGTTACTTTGGCTGCCGATCCCAAGGGCCTGAATCCTAATGAGTTTACCATTGCCGAGATCCTGAAAACCAGGGGTTATGCCACTGGCGTTTTTGGAAAATGGCACCTGGGAGACCAGCCTGAGTTCCTACCGACAAGACAGGGATTTGACGAATTCTTTGGAATTCCCTATAACCATGACATTCACCCCTTTAATCCCGGTCAGGGGATTTACTGGAACTTCCCACCTCTGCCCTTACTTGAGGGAGAAAAGGTGATAGAGTTGGATTCTGACGCCGATTATTTGACTAATCGTATTACAAAACGAACCGTCCAGTTTATAGAGACCACAAGGAAGATCCATTTTTCATCTATGTTCCTCATACTATACCACACAATCCTTTGCATGTGTCCCCCGATTTTTTGAAGATTGTATCTGATTCGATCCGCTCCCTGCTTAACAAAGAGGATGGATCGATAGATTACCAGGTACGGAACAAATTATATCCCCAGGCGATTAGTGAAATCGACTGGTCAGTTGGGCAAATTATCACTGTGCTTCAAAAGCATGGTTTAGATGAGCACACCCTCGTGTTATTTACCACTGATAACGGTCCAGGTCCTCTTTCAGCAAGTGCCGAATCCCTGAGAGGCCGGAAAGGAACAACTTTTGAAGGAGGGATGAGGGACCCCGCGGTCGTGTGGTTGCCCGGGAAAATCGAAGCGGGTACAGAGTCGAAAGTATTGTTAACCGCTATGGATCTCTTGCCGACCTTTGCCAGGTTGGCTGGTGCGGAATTGCCCATGGATCGTGTGATTGATGGCAAAGACATTTGGCCGGTGCTTTCGGGTCCGGCCGCAACTACAGCACCGCATGAACGGTTTTATTATTTCTCCATAAACGACCTGCTGGCCGTGCGATCGGAACCCTGGAAATACCACCAAAGACTGGTGGATCGGGATAAACCGGAAGCCAGCCCTACAGCACTGTATAATCTGGAAGTTGATATTGGGGAAACCCGGGGTTTAGCAGTTCAGCACCCCGAAATAGCGGAACGGCTGAAGGGCTACCAGGAAGATATGGAAAAGGAACTAGGCAAAGGCGATTCATTGAGTTCGAATGTCAGGAGAGCTGCATGGGTTGAGAATCCGAAGCCCCTTGCCATGGACTAACAAACTGAGAAATGCTCGGGAATTTAGGGGTATCTAGAATCCGGTTTGAAACGCAATTCAATGCACCAGCTAATTTGCGTGCTGAATTAGTTGCTATTCAATCTGACCATTCGTTGACAAGACCTGCAAGTTGTGAACAAACTTTGCGTTAGGATTTTGATAGGTCCAGACGATTTTTTTGTTCCTGCTTACTTCTATCATTTTTAATCCGTCATCAGCCTGGTTGCCATAGCATGAGACAAGGAAATTACCGTTTTTCAACACCTGTAAGCCACAGACATCCTGTAATTGACCTCCAACTTCGTACGTTGTAAGGTGCCAATCGACTGTACCCTCTTTGTTAAAAACCACCATGCGATTGCCTGAAGCGCAGGTAACCACGGTTGAACCATCATCAAGTCGGATGGCTGCGAAAGTGCCATTTTCGGCTTCCGACCCGCCGAGTTCAGGAAGGTCGACACGGAAAGTGCGCACCACCTTCCCACCAGCATCATATTCTTTGACAAAAGGCATAATTCGATGAGGAACAAGATAATTGCCATTCGTTAATTTTCTACCCATACGGGATTGCATGTGAACATTGTCCGTTTCCGGTTGAATAGGGATCTCTGTAGTCACCTTTCCTTTCGAGTTGACTTCCAGAAGTCTTGGCTGCTCACTGAGTTCAGTCACCAGCGTCTTACCGTCAGAGAGTCGCTGTGCACTCATAAATTCCGTTTTACCATTATTGCTGTATGACCAGATCACTTTTTTATCAACAGTAACTTCAACAACTTTATCGAGGTAGGTAATGAGATAATTGCCGTTGACCAGTTTAGTAATATCCTTGGAATCATCCGCATATTCCCATACAATCTCATCTTTCTCATTGATTTCAAAGGTTTTGGGGCCACTGATTACAATAGCGTGCCGTATTCCAAATTCGCTTTTTTGCTGGCCTGACAGTGGAACTGCGAAGAATAACGCAAGTATTAGTGATGATGTCAATTTCATTTTAAATGACGTTTAGGGAGTTCATTTAAAGTTATAAATAAAAGTGACAAGTTATCATGAAAATGCTGATAGGAAATTGTGGCTCGGGTAAAAGAGGTCAAAGAAGTAATTCAGACCTCCGAGACGGCCAACGTAGGCATGGGCTTTCTCCAAGCTTATCAAATTAGTCAGGAAACTGTTTCCTCCAGGCAGCCAAGGACGCCAGTGCCGCTTATCCGGTGATCCGTCTATATAAATTGGCCGAAGGGTGTGGGTGATTATCAGAGCGCAGGATATTGAATGTCAGATGGGCCTGATGATTGCTTCAGAACAGGCATCCTCGCTAAGCAATAGAATCGTGAATACCGGATAGAAGGCAGGCTCTCCAGCGCTCTTTTATTTTGCATGTTGGGAGGCTGTGTTATTTTTTTGAATTAGATTAGTTAGTTTAAATGCGATTATGTGCGATAGAAATTACCATTCTAAAACTATAATCATTAACTTATCAGGGCAAGAAATCAAGAATTATGAAGGTTATTTTTTTATTCCACTTTTCTGTTTTAAGTACCTGCCTGTTTTCACAGAGCCTTAATAATGCTACTCAAGATTACAATGATCCCATTCATTTCACCCCTCAACTGCCAATAAAGAAGACGGTGGGAGATGTAATGCCCTTTTATTGGAATGGGGAGTATCACATTTTCTATCTCACCAATCCTATGGGTAATCACGATGTTAACTGGGAGCACTGCTCTTCGACAGATCTTGTGAATTGGAAGGAGTATCCGCCGGCACTAAAGCCCGACCCTAATGACCCGACAGGCCCTGAGGGTGGCTGTATGTTCACCGGTTGCATCACGGAAAAAGATGATGTATTTTATGCCTGGTATACCAGTTGGAACCCTGCCAATGCTGATGGCAGAGAATTTCTTTCTCTGGCCACCAGCAGCGACCTGATTAACTGGACCAAGCGTCCTGAGCATCGAATTGCACCAGATGGTATTACCTATGCCAATCATCGAAACCGGGACTTTCGTGATCCTCAAGTCTTCTGGAATGAGAATAAAAAGGAGTACTGGATGCATATCTTGGCTAATGACGCAAGCGCAGATCCGGACGAAGTTGGCCGTGGGTGGAAATTCGGATTACTGACATCAAAAGATCTAATCAAATGGGAACAGCTACCATACGTTAAATTCGAGAATGCTGAGGGCGATGAGTGTCCGGACTATTTTAAGATCGGTGATACACATTATATAAATGGTTGCCATCGCTATTACTATGCGGATAACATTGAAGGTCCATACAAACATCCTGCCTTCAGTCGAACTCTTGACATACCCTCCATAAGAGCCTCCAAACGAGTTTGGGATGGCAAGAGGCATGTATGGTTCGGTGGTTGGAGCGGGGATGTGATGCCCATGCCACGCGAGGTTTACGCTGGGCCGGTTGGCTTGCTTTATATGAAGCCGGTTGAAGAAGTGTATTCAGTTTATAAGAACAAGGTGTTGGATTTATCTGAAATATCGTTGCCCAGTGGCGAAATTGATGTACCCAGCTATTATTTCCTGGATAGCGAAGTAACTATGAGTACTTACAGCAAGATCTCTTTTATTTTTGGCGGCCAATACACCATGACACTTAACTCGGATACACAGCAGCTGTCACTTATTGGTTCCGATTTCAATACAACCATACCCTGCTCTGTGGATACCGACAAGTCTGTCAAGGTTCAGGTATTTATTGAAGGGCCTCTGATTGAATGTTTTATCAATGATCGATTCCCACTCAGCGTCGTCGTAAAAGGTCCGCTCCCGAAAAAGCTCGTAATTGAAGGAAGAGATGAAAATGTAAAAATCAAGAAATTGCAAGGGTGGACTGTTCAATAACGATATGATAATGACAGTTTTTAAAAATCATAAATTATGAAATCTCCAAACTTATTTTTGTTTTTGGCCCTGCTCAGCCTGGCCTGTTCGAGAACTGGCACCGAAGAATTTAATTCTGTGAAATATGAGCCCAACAAACCGCAGTTGGATAAACCAGCTGAACAGCCGGACTATACGTCCAAAGTGCCACAATTCACGTTTGCTTCCACCCTGGAGGAACAAGAGGAGCAACTAAAAACCAATCCTTTGATGCTCCGGTTTAAAGAGGACAGAAAGAAATGGGCAGCAGATCCACATGTACCGCTCTATCACTTTTATAGTCCGGATAACAGGCTCAACGATCCCAACGGACTCAGCTATTGGCTGGGTCGCTGGCATTTATTTTTCCAGGCCTACCCAGTAGAAGACTCCCGTCAGCACTGGGGCCATGCTGTAAGTGAAGACCTGATCCACTGGAGGGACCTCCCATTTGCCATTTACCCCGATCCTGAATACCAATGCTTTTCTGGTGCAGCGCTGGTTGAAGATGATCGGGTGATTGCGATGTACCATGGCACCAGGTTGGGTAATATGGTTGCTACCTCGAGTGATCCGCTGTTGCTGAACTGGGACAAGGTTACCGATGGGGCGCCGATCTCTATGTTTCCGGGAGATGACGGAAAGCCGCTCCCCTACAGGGTATTCGATCCATGTATCTGGAAAAAGGACGGGATGTATTATGCCCTTTCCGGGGGTCAACTGTCAAGGGGACCAGAAGGAAAGTTCACCCGTGCCAATTGGCTGTTTCGTTCCCAGGACCTGGCCAACTGGGAGTATCTGCACCCCTTTATCGAGGATGATCAATATTCACTCGTGGGCGATGACGGCGCCTGCCCTTATTTCTGGCCCATTGGAGACAAGCATATTTACATGCAATACAGCCACATGAGTGGGGGTAAATACCTGATCGGAGATTATAAAAAAGACCAGGACAAGTTTGCAGTCACTGGCGGTGGGGATTTCAATTTCGGACCATCCGGTCCAGCCGGTGTACATGCGCCTTCCGCAGCTCCAGAACCAGCCGTACATGCAGGAGCTCCTGATGGTGCCAGTGGTAAGGGCGTCATTGTAATATTCAACATGAATCCCGGCAGGAAAGTTGAGAACTATTATGATGGAATGCTAATGACGCTACCTCGCCGCCTGACGCTGTTACCGGAAGGAAGTTTGGACAATCTTGGCCAGGAACCTGCAGGGGATTATGCCTCTCTGAGATACCATCCTCAAAAAGTAGGACCAATGACCCTGCCAGCCAATAAAGAAATTGTTCTCGATGGGGTCCAAGGGAAAGCCATGGAGATCATAGCGGAAATTGACCCAAAGGAGTCTTCCATGATCGAACTGGATGTCTTTCGGTCCTCCGATGAGGCGGAGGTAACCCGCATCCTCTTTTACAAAAGTAATGGCTATTCTAACCGGTCAGCCAGCCGTACCTCGGAGGATTTTGGGAAGTATTTCAGTAGCATTTCTATAGAATCCTCTAAGTCTTCTCTTCTTCCGGATATTCGATCAAGAGCACCGGAAACCGCCCAGGTCTTCATTGATGAGGATGAAACTGTGAAACTTCATGTATTCATCGACAAGAGTGTGGTGGAGGTGTTCGTCAATGGACGGCAATGTGTGGCCCAAAGGGTATATCCGACCCTTGCCAACAGCGATGGTGTATCTCTTCGGGCTCAAGGAACAGATGCGGAGCTGGTATCGCTGGAAGCCTGGCAGATGAAGAGTATCTATGAGGAATAACCGATTAACTTCAAAATCCAGAAAAATGACACTTAAAAATCTCCTAATCCTGAGCGTGTTGGTCACCCTTACCTTACCAGTTTCTGCCCAACTAGAGAAAAAGATTCCCGACGACCCCTACGGAATCACTTATGATGATGTCTTTGAAAACATGCACTATGACCAGCCCTTGCGACCGCAGGTTCATTACACCCCGATCACCGGACAAATTGGTGACGCAACGGGCCTTATACTTTACAAGGGGACCTACCATCTATTCTACATGTATGACGAGTGGTCCAGAAGACGCAGGTACAATAAGAGCTGGGGGCATGCGGTGAGCAATGACCTGATCTACTGGGAGCAGAGACCCCAGATCCTAAATACACAACTCGACAATACTCCGGGGAGTGGAAGTGGAATTGTGGATTGGAACAACACGCTTGGACTTCAGACTGGTGTGGAAAAAACTATTGCTGTATTTTACACGGATTATGGCAGGGGAACGTCCATTTCTTTTAGCCGGGATGCCGGCAAAACCTGGATTAGGCACAAAGACAATCCGGTAGTCCCGATGCCGGAGGGCAGGAACGATAGGGATGCGTTGGTTTTCTGGTATAAACCGGATCAGTCCTGGCGGATGGTCCTGTATGAACAGACCAGTTTTGTTTTTTATAAGTCGGCTGACCTGTTGAATTGGGAACTGTTAAGCAAACTGGACGGTTTTCATGAGTGCCCAGATCTATTCCAGTTGCCGGTTGACGGGGACGAGAATAACAAGAAATGGGTCATTATCGAAGGGAATGGCCTGTACCGCCTGGGCGATTTTAACGGGACGGAATTCATTCCGGAAACAGATAAATTGGAGGCCGACTACGGTAATCTTTACGCCACCCAAACCTGGAAACATTCATATGAAGGAGACGGCCCTGTTATCCAATTGTCCATGATAAGCTTTCCCGGCCAGACAGCCATGCATGACCGTACCTGGAGTATGCAGCAGTGCTTTCCAAGTGAGCTCACTTTGAAAACCATCAACGGGGAAGTTCGCCTGTG
This sequence comes from Bacteroidota bacterium, assembly GCA_027592755.1. Lineage (GTDB taxonomy): Bacteria > Bacteroidota > Bacteroidia > Cytophagales > Cyclobacteriaceae > JAJCYL01. The sequence continues at coordinate 9,563 of JAQCLE010000133.1, forward strand.
TCGAAATCCTATTGTAAGTATCAAGAATCTTCGCTATGAGCCTCATTTCTGGAAAAATGAAACCGTAAATCCGGGCGATAACCCACTGGAGGACCTCGACGGGGATGTGTTCGAGATCAATGCAGTAATAGATCCGGGTAAGGCCTCCGAATTTGGATTTGATATACGAGGAGAAAGGCTTGTTTATGCTGTTAAAGATCAGAGATTGACTTTTATGGAGAAAGAAGCAGAGTTGGTTCCGATGACTATTGGGTCGGTTGAGAAAATCAAAATTAGCCTGATCATTGATCGAGGTTCGGTAGAGGTTTTTGCCAACCAAGGAGAAGTGTCGATCTCGATGCTTTTTTACCCGGATCCATCAGATATGAACCTGGAATTCTTCTCTACGGCTGGATCCGCTGAAATCGATTACTTGGAGGTATTCCGCCTTCAGTCGATCTGGTTGAAGAGGGAACAGGAGCTAGGGTATTACAGGTAACAGTTAACGATCATCAGGCAATTAGTCTTTGAAAATT
>JAQCLE010000134.1 GCA_027592755.1 Bacteroidota bacterium
TTATAATAATACCCATTAAAACTCAGCAACACTGAAGAGGACTGAATAAGTAAATGTCTGCTAACATCCTACCTGTTGTTCCTCATCAGAAACTCGCTTTGTCCATAGAGTAACTCTACGGACAAAATGAGGACAAGAAGAAAAAGAGGAGTGGTCGGGAATTACTACCCGAGCATTATTAATTTTGAAACATCCTACTACCTCTACAGGCCATCACTCGGTCCTATCTCAATTAAAATCTTTAGATTCGAGAGATATAACCGTAGTTTGGGCATCTCCTTTCAAGTTAAGATTATGTCAGAAAAAAGATCACCATTTAAAAGTTCCCCCAAAAAATACCACCCCAATGGACTTACCATTCTTTATGAAGATCATGACATAGTTGTTGTCGATAAGATAAATGGCCTTTTAGTTGTAGGTACCGATAGGGAAATGGAGAAAACAGCACATTTTCTTTTGAATGATTACGTAAAGAAAGGCAATCCAAAATCTAAGAAAAGAGTTTATATCGTCCATCGCCTTGACAGGGAGACTTCAGGTATTTTAGTTTTTGCTAAAGATGAAAAGGCCAAGCGCTATTTACAAGAGAAATGGGAAGCATTTGACAAAATATACTTTGCAGTGGTACACGGAAAACTACAAGAAAAAGAAGGATCAATCTCTTCTTACCTGCTCGAAAACAAAGCCTATAGAATGTACTCCACCGACGATTCAGAAAAGGGAAAGCTGTCCAAAACAAGTTACAAGGTAATCAAAGAGTCAGGTAATTACAGTCTATTGGAAATCAATCTTCTGACAGGTAGGAAACACCAAATTCGAGTTCATTTCTCTGAAAAGGGACATCCTGTTGTGGGAGACAGAATATATGGGAAAGGAGATAAAGGAATAAAAAGGCTTGCCCTTCATGCTGCTTCACTTACAATATCCCATCCGTTTACACAGGATAAAATGATCTTCGAAACAGAACTCCCGAAATACTTTAGGACGCTTATGAATAACTAAATTCATCGGATTTATCACTTCAATATCCAAGAGTGATACAACCTGAGATCCAGTTTAACTTATCAACCTTTTACTTGTCAAATCAGGGCAATCCCCTACTCATAATTGAGCTCAGGGAGCAACCGCGTTGCTTTGTAGATGTACTTGACGGCAGCAGCTATTCCACCTGCATGTACAGATACTGTACGGTTAAACGTGTCATCAAAAATGAAGAATCCCGGTAGGCTTTCAATGTTGCCATCAAATACAAGTCCTACAACCTGACCTTCCTTGTTAATCACCGGACTGCCGGAGTTTCCACCAATTATGTCAGCGGTACAAACAAAGTTAAGAGGTTGCTTTAACAACTCCATGGGAGGATTTTTCCATCTTTCCGGTAGGTTCCATGGGAAAACCTGATCATTGCTATAATGCCTGTCATACATACCATAGTAAGTCGTTTTATAAGGAGCTGTGGTGCCGTTATAGTTATAGCCTTTCACCCGGCCGTCTGCTATTCTTAACGAAAATGTGGCATCAGGAGGACTGCCTACTCCGCTTAATTGAAACTGTGCATTGATGACCTTCTCCTGCAGAACCTCATCAGCCTCGTTAATTGCACTGTATTTTAAACGGATTTCCTGAAGTCTTGGAGCATAAACATTCGCAAATTGCATTAACGATTCCCTGCCTGTTCTCGAAGCTTTCAACTTAAAGAATTTCTCAGCATCTGTCAGCAAAATACTCTTTTCCATAACTTCTTTCGCCCTGTCATAAGGTGCTTTTCCATCAAGCAGGTTTTCGATGTAGCCACCTTTTGAGTGCTCCTTCAATTCTTCAAGCTGCTTTGCAAACAAGGCACCTTCAAGATTGATATCGATTCCCTTTATTAATGCTTCGAGTTTTGTTTTGGTTTCAGTAATCGTTGATTCATCTTCATTTTTTAGTGCCTGATCATAGGTGAATAATAGGTGTATCATTTGATTTACCTTTCCTTTCAATCCATTTGGAGATAGAAATAGTAAATCGCCATAGAGATTGCTTGCTTCTTTCACATTGTCTTCCAATTCATTCCATGGATCAACAGATTCAAGTCTGACTTGTGACCGCACCTGCTGTTCTTTCTTTTCTTTCTTGGCCATCAGGTAGCTATCATTTAGCCCATCCAATCTTCCAGCATAGGCCTTGTTACTATTGCTCAAGCTAAAGGCCATATTGGTTACACTGTCTTTTTTATAAACATCAGTCATTCCTTCAGCTACTTTAAGAAGGATATCCATCCGATTTTTGAGATAGGTAATGATGGCCGGGGCGGAGATGTCTCTTTGATAATAAAGCTGTGACATCGTCAAATAGCGACCGGTACTTCCTGGATTTCCAATAATAAAGACTGCTTCGTCTTCTTTGGCACCATCGGGGTTAAACTCAAAATAGTTGGCGGGCTTAAGCGGATTTCCCTCTTCATCGTACGCCCTGTAGAATGAAAAATCAAGGTTATACCTGGGAAATGTGAAATTGTCAGGATCTCCACCAAAAAACCCCAAGGCCAGTTCAGGGTATAAAACCAACCGGATGTCATCGTAAGTTTTAAAGCCGTAAAGGCTGTATTTCCCTCCGCTGTAGAAGGTTCTTGTTTCTAATTTCAAACCGGCCCATGCTTCGTTTTTAGTATAATTTGCCTCAACAACTGAAAGAGCAGAATCTGCCTCTATATCACCGAGTGCTTTTACTTCCGCGGTGATATCTACAATTTTAACGAGTTGATCAACAAATAAATCAGGCACTCTTCGCTCATCGGACAGTGAATTGGCATAAAATCCATTGTCGTCGAAATTCTCACCTTCGTTCATCACCGAAGCTACCACACTTCTTGAACAATGATGATTAGTCATGATAAGCCCTGACTCTGAAATAAATGATGCAGAACACCAACTGGCAAATCGCAGTGCGGACATTCGAATGTCATCCATCCATTCCTGGGAAGCATTAAAACCATACTCTTCTTGAAAGTATTCAACAGGAGGGTTTTCAAATGTCCACATTTTCCCCTGATCAAAACGCCCTAGGGTTACATCGTTGAGGTCTACTGTGGCTTGTGCGTAGACTATATTGGTTATACCAATGAGTACAGTGAAAACTGCAAGTTTTGAGTTCATATTGCTTATTATTTTAAGCCTCTAAATGAGTAAGCTGCGAAGATAAGTAATAAGATTTTTATTCTCTTTCCACCTCAATTGATGATTCGAGAATTAGTTAACCTTTGTGAGCATTCCTTTATAGGTTCCTGAAACCGAGACTCCATTTTCCAGGAGAAGATGAACAATAATTGTATAGACCTTTGATTTGAATGTTACATCAATAGTTCCTGCAACAATACTATAAAAACTGCGGCAACGCTTGTTGTCTGCCTGACAATTAATTCCTAAATATCCACCTACAATGCTATTAGGAGGCCTATCCTCGTTAACCCATTGGAAATGCCCGGGTACAAACTCCACAATTGAATTTGAGTTCAAATCCAGGTAAAGAATTTCTCCAGTTCCAGCTAATTCGGCATACTGATCGTATTGATTAACCTCAAAACCCTCAGACAATAAATTGATATCATAACTCCTGGAACCTTCACCGGAATTTTCACCAAAATCTTCAATAAATCCTTTCGGTAAAATATAGGAGTTTTCGCCATGAATAAAGGTGTTATGAGGAGGATTGCTATTTTCATCGTCTTTGCAACCGATGAAAATTAACACAAAGCAAACTGCGAGCATGTTGAGATACGAGATCTTCATAATAGAGTAGCTCAAAATTTATCTCCGGAATCGGGTAAATAATGCATAAGATAATAGATTAATCCTAATAAGAGTAGAAAGCACATACTTAAGACTGTTGGACAAATTAAACAATCTCACTGTCGAATCTTCTAAAGCAGGTGTGTTCTGATTATAAATACTGGATCAATTGAATATTTATGTTGTAGAAAGGTTCCGTATGCCCTGTGTCATTGTAGTTGCAATCCGTGCAAATGGTTGCGTCGCAGTTAGCATTATCTGGGCGACATTCGTTGATGAAGTCCTCTAATTCATATTCTATCCTGATGGTCCTACCCAATGTCTGAGCTTCAGTTAACACCAATCCATTGTTCTCATATAGAAACACCTTTCCGGGACACCAACCAGCCCGAGGTGAGGTCCAGTTTCCTTTTTGATTTGAACATCCCGGATTATCGCCGCAATCTGTCCGCCAAATCTGATGGGGGAAAGCTTGATCGTTGATCCATAACTTGTGAACTCTGGGTAGAAATTCTGCAGCGTTTTGTGTGTTGCCTTGGCCGTGGCCGGTGATCGTTGCTTTTACTACTACCCTAATAGGATCGTCAGATAGTTCAAACATCGTTTCGGGTTGTTTCACAGACTGAAGCGGATCTCCATAAACAAGGTGCGAGTCGTTCCAAATGTTTTGGACCTCAAATCGATCATAGGTACTCACGCTTTTTAAGTATTCCAATTCCAAAGTGACCAACCAACCGGTATTCACCCAGGTGTCAATATGCGAAATAAAGTTAACATTATCACCTGCCAGGAGATCTCGATACTCGGTTATATCAGTCACATACTCACAGCCAATACCATAGGGAGTTATGTACCTCGCAATCTCGAACGTATTCTGTTCATGCACCAGACTGATTAACGCAAGCCGATCCCATGGATCGCATCCCCCTGAAGGACAGTCAAGCTTTATTTTGAGATCTATATGATGATAAATGGAAACGTCTTGAGGAAGGTTGTAGTCAAAGCTCAAATCCCTGTTGTTTTCACCAGTATTAAAATCAATGAATTGATGGGCCTTGTCAAGGATAATGAAGTTATCAGTCAAGGATTCAGGCTCAGGATTGTTACTACCGCCACAACCATAGAGCAGCATATAAACACAGCACAAAGATGAAAGTCTTATGGGTTTTCTCATTCAGATTGGCTTGATCGTATCTATATAAATATTCAACTGTGAAGCTTAATCTCGTTAATATTCTTATCAAAAAACAAACGACTTTCTTTAATAGTGAAATCACATGAAATCTAATATTCCATAGCTCTTGAATTACCCCTTGATATTGAGTGCTTTATGTGATTTTTCAGCTAAACTCTCCTGTCATAAATGCGATCGAAACTCAATTCCTCGTTCGCCTACAAAGAAACTCAAGCATAGATCGCAGACGACTTATATTTGCTTCCTGACTCAAAGTATATTGGATACTTTGTTTGCCATTGAACAAGTTCACTAGCACGTGTCTTTGACCGGGATCGACATTAATTATGAACGAGAAAATTAATCCCAACAACAAACAACTCAACAATCCATTACACGGAGTCAGGCTAATAGATATACTCGAACACTTAGTCGCCAATTATGGATGGGAAGAACTCGGAATGAGAATCAAGATTCGATGTTTCAACTCTGACCCTTCCATTAAGTCAAGTCTTAAGTTTTTGAGAAAAACACCCTGGGCAAGGGAAAAGGTAGAACTTCTGTATATTCAATTGATACAGAAAAATACTCCAGATCGGCGATAAGAATTAAAGCCAATTAAAACAAGGCACCGAATCGGGGCGTTGGTTAAATCCTCGCCTGGTAAGTATATAAATCAAAATAGCGGCCTTTCCTGGCAATTAAATCATCGTGAGTACCTTGTTCGGCAATGCGACCGTTTTCTATCACCAGTATCTGGGATGCCTTGCGGATGGTGCTTAACCTGTGGGCAATAACAAAGGTGGTACGCCCATGCATCAATTGCTCCAGACTTTTTTGGATCAACAATTCGCTTTCTGTGTCAAGGTTTGATGTTGCTTCATCAAGAATAATTATTTTTGGATCCGCTAGCACTGCCCTTGCAATGGCCACCCGCTGACGCTGTCCACCTGACAGCTTCACGCCTCTTTCTCCAATTACGGTATCGAGACCATTTTCAAAACGGTCGGTAAATTCATTGACATAAGCTACTTTGACAGCTTGTTCTAATCGCTCCTCACCCGCATCAGGACGCGGAAAAAGAATATTCTCCCTAATACTGCCTTCAAAAAGGAAATCATCCTGAAGCACCACACCAAGATTACTGCGATAACTACCGAGACTTATGGTCGAAAGATTGGTGCCATCCACAGTTACCCTGCCTGAATCGGGTGTAAGAAATGATGCTGCCAATCCTGCTATCGTCGACTTACCCGATCCCGAACTCCCCACCAGGGCAGTAACACTTCCTGATGGTGCCTGAATGTCAATGTTGTGAATGACCCCTTTCCCTTCTTCATAACCAAATGATACATTCTCAAAACGGATGTCTCCTTTAATGCCATTCAACATGATCGGCCGGGTATCAGGATTGTCTTCAGGCTCCATGTTCATGATTTCCTCAGTCCTGTCGAGCCCTGCGAATGATTCGGTAAGCTGGCTGCCGATGTTGCTCATCTGCACAATCGGTGCAATCATAAATCCCAGGTACAGGGTGAAGACAATGAAATCACCAATCGTCATCTGACCATTGATAATAAAATATCCTCCGATACCCATTATCCCTGTTGAGGCAAAACCGAGTAGCAACGTTCCTGAACTTGTGATTAATGCAGTAGTGGTCAGGCTCTCCTTTACATTTTCAAAAAGCCTCATGACGCCTTTCTCAAAAGCAAGGTTTTCCTGGTCTTCTGCATTGAAACCTTTGATTACCCTTACGCCATTCAGAGTTTCCGTCAATCGACCCGTTACTTCAGCATTTATCTTTCCCCGTTTTCTGAAAATCGGTCTTATCTTCCCAAAAGCCTTCAAGGCAATAAACCCAAAAACTCCTACCGGAAGCATGACGTACAAGGTCATTAGCGGGCTTATCCTGATCAAAAGGACCAAAGCGATTATTGCGGTAACAGTTCCTCCAAAAAGCTGAAGGAGGCCGGTACCCACAAGGTTCCTTACTCCCTCTACATCGGTCATTACCCTGGAAACCAATGCGCCCGATTTGTTGTTGTCGAAATAGCTGATGGGCAGGGATAAAATTTTCTGTTGCACTGAAGACCGAAGTTTGGCGATGAGGTGCTGCGCTTCAACGCTCAATAATTTAGTCAGCAAAAAAGAAAAGACCGATTGAATGGCAATAGCCCCTGCAACTACAACAAGTAATACTTTCAGCATTTGCAAATCACGATTAGCGATCACATCATCAATGAGGTATTTTGTTGCACCTGGTAATACAAGGCTTGCCAGACGACTAATCAATATCATCACCAAACCAATCGAAATCATTTTTCGTCTCGGCCAGATGAAGGCTTTAAAAGCCTGACCCATGGTTACTTTATGCTTTCTTTCTTCCATACTAATCTTTAGCGTCTCCTTTGGTTGATGTTTTTATACAGATCAACAAAAGAAAGATTAATTTCAAATTCCCAAACTTGAGTGAGTTTACCGCCAAATATATCATGTAATGAAAACAGTCTTCCATTTTTTAGTTGCTGCAATCGTTTTGACCTGTTGTCAAAGTCCTCAATCCAATAGCACCTCTGATGAAAATTCGGAATCAATGCCCGAGGAATTCAAGCGTTTTGATGTGCATTCACATTACAGGTATGACAGGGATTGCCTTATGCCATTGTTAGACAAGTGGAACATGACCACCGCCCTGATTGACGTGGCGGCTATGGATACACTGAGAAACACCGCACGTTGGGAGGCTTTGAAAACGCAGTACAACAAATATCCAGGTCGGTTTTATCTGTGTGCATCGTTTGCAGCACTCAATATTGACGATCCTGAATTTGCTAAAAAAACAATTGAGAAGCTTAAAATGGACATTGCAGCCGGAGCAAAAATGGTGAAAGTATGGAAGGTGCACGGCATGGAAATCAAGGACAAGTCCGGCAATTATATCCAGATTGACGACGAAAGGATACAACCTGTCTGGGATTTTCTTACGGAACAAAACATCCCCGTGATGGCCCATATTGGCGAACCGGAACAAGCCTGGAGGGAACTTGAAGAGGGCAATCCACACTACAATTACTACAAGACTCATCCGCAATATCATGCTTATTTACACCCTGAAATTCCAAGGTGGGAAACGATCATAGCAGCCCGCGACAATTGGATCGGAAAAAATCCGAATCTCACCATTTTAGCAGCCCATATGGGAAGCATGTCTCATGACACTGGTACGATTGAGAATAGTTGAAGGTAAACTTACAGGCACAATTGAAAAACTATTTCTACTACCTCATGAAGGTAATTATCCAATCTACATTGAGTGTCAAGATGATCTTAAAAATCAACCCGTAGTTGGTATGAGAATCATGGAGGGGTTCAGAGAAAATGATGGTGAATGGAACGATGGCTCTATCCTCGATCCGGGCAATGGAATGACCTATTCTGCAAAATTCTGGCTCAAAAATGAAAATACTTTGATCATTAGGGGGTACCTGGGACCATTTTTCAGAACCCAGGAATGGAAACGGAAGGACTGAGAATTTCCGATTAGCACAATGGTTTCACTGGCACTAAAAAAGACCGATATGAAAAAAACAAGAAGATATGATATTGACTGGATTAGAGTTTTGGTATTTGACATCCTTATTTTCTTCCACGTAGGTATGTTTTTCAATACTTGGGGTTGGCACATTAAAAACAATGAGCTTGTTGATTGGCTTCAATTCCCTATGGCGTTTACAAGTCAATGGCGCATTCCCATCTTATTTGTAGTATCAGGTATGGGTACCAGATTTGCCCTATCGTATCGCAGTGGTAATCAATACATCAAAGAGCGGTTTGAACGTCTATTCATACCACTAGTCGTGGGTATGCTTATTATTGTCGCCCCGCAAGTATACTTCGAGCGTGTAGCCGATGGAGATTTTGCGGGTAGCTTTTTCGCCTTCTATCCATCTTATTTTGATGGCATCTATCCTACAGGGAATTTCAGTTGGCATCACCTGTGGTTTTTGCCGTACCTTTTTGTCTTTTCTATTCTCGCCACTCCCTTGTTCTTAGCCTTGAGGAAGGAAAGTAATGCATTTATGAGTTGGTTCTCAAATTGTCTCTCTTATTCACCATGGAGCTTATACCTTTTCGTGATTCCATTGATATTGATAGAATTGACATTAGGTAATTCCTTTCCGATCACTCGTTCTTTTTGGGGTGATTGGTACGCATTGCCATATTATTTTGTCCTTTTCCTATCCGGGTTTGTAATGATCCGGTCGGGAGAAACATTTTTTAAAAGTGTCCTTCAATTAAAGTGGTCGGTTTTGATTATTGGTACATTAATGTTTGGCCTGATCATCTGGTGGATGACGAAGGAAATTGAACTACCTGTTTTAGGAGCAATAGTGCAAACCATCAACATGTGGAGTTGGATTATCGCCATTTTTGGATTTGCTGCACAATATTTAAACAAAGAAAGTGCTATTATAAAATCCCGAAACGAAGCTGTTTATCCTTATTACATAATGCATCAAACCATCATTATAGCCAGTGGTTTCTGGCTAATGGATGTACCATTACCCATTTTTCTGAAATTTGTAATTATGACCGTATCAACATTTGGTGGCTCATGGCTATTTTTTGAAGTTATTAAGCGTGTGCGGGTTTTAAGACACCTATTTGGGTTGAAAAACCAATGATAATAAAACTGGAATGAATGGAAAACAGGAAAGACTAAATGACAGCCCTGTAATCGAGTAGGATGCCCTAATCCTTTTACAGATTAGGGAGATCCTCTCACACCACCGTACCTTTAGATTAGCAGAATGTTATTATTTAAAGACACCATTACTATTATAAAATTTTC
>JAQCLE010000135.1 GCA_027592755.1 Bacteroidota bacterium
CAAACTACCTTCAATATTTCCAAGGACCGACTAATCACAATATGTATCGGCCTGTTGATTGAATAAATGTTAGCCTATGAATAATGCGGGTTAAGTCTGCCATTGGACTTACACCGTCGTGATTGGTGTATTGCACCCAATCAATCAATTCCTGGACAGTGCCACTACCCACATTTGCTGACAGGTAGGGTTCTGTTTCCAGAATTTCGCAAAGATTCAGAAAATCATGCGTCCCAAAACTGTTGTCTTCTGTTGCGCCGCCCCACCACCTGTTGACAATAGTTGGGCGATCTTCTTTAGGTCCAATACCGTCCTTCCAATGATAAGTATCGGCAAAACAACCACCTGGCCATCGAAGGTTGGGTATTTTCAAATCTTTCAAGGCCTGTATGATGTCATTTCTGACACCATCAGTATGTGGAATCGAAGTGTTGTCCTCACCGACATAAAATCCATCATAGATGCACCTTCCGAGGTGTTCTGCGAAATGGCCATAGATGTGTTTGCTGATTCGATATTTTCCCTGGTCGCCGTTAACGATGATTTTGGTTTCAGTTGGCTGGCCAAATAATGAATGAGAGACAACCAAAAAAAGAAGTTTGGCAATCAGCTATTTATTAAAGCGGTTTAAGACTGGATTGATCATGATAAGTCTAATCATAATTATGTATTTAATAGCGTACAAGCCACAATTCCGGCGGTCTCAGTTCGTAATGTATTTAATCCGAGACTGACAGGTTTAAAATTAATATTAATAGCCAACTTCACTTCCTCATCGGTAAAGTCCCCTTCAGGCCCGATCAGTATCAGATGTTCCTGGAATCCTTTTGAAGCTTGAAGCAAATGAAGGCTGCTATCTGCGTTAACATAAGCGATATATTTTCCTTCGTTATTATTCATGGAGGAGATGAATTGTTCGAAGGGCTGAATATCATGGATCTCAGGTAGCCAGAGGTCATGGCATTGCTTCAAAGCGCTTATGGCTTTCTTCTCTAATCTATCCAAATTTATTTTCTTCCTTTCGGAATGATCACAAGTAAAGAATGATAGAGTTGAAACGCCGATTTCTGTCGCTTTTTCAACAAACCATTCCATTCGGTCATGATTTTTTGTAGGAGCTATTGCGATATGAACGGTTTTTTTTATTTTTTGCGATTTGATCTCCCTTAATTCACCGACTTCGCATTTCTTATGATGACCTGTTAGGATGATGCCATTGAAAAGTTTTCCCTTTCCATTTAAGATTCTGATTTCGTCACCTACCTTATGACGAAGTACTTTGATGCAATGTGTCGATTCAGTCTCATCTAGTATAATGTTACTTTCAATATTGGGATGAAAAAATAATTGCATGCCCCAAATTAATGATTGATTACAATCAATTATCAGCTTCACTAAAACTTTGGTCTCAATTTTTATAATTTGACAGCCGTTAACGAAACAACTCAAACATTTTAAAATTCATGGCTGTATTACGGTTTCAGGCATTAAATCAATTACCCAATCTTCCGATCATAGACGTTAAAGCGCCATCGGAAAAGGTATCTGATTATTTCGGTGAAAACGCTTTTGGTCTTAGTAAGATGAAAGAAACCCTCTCACCTGATGTGTTTCAGCGGGTTGAACATTCAATAAGAAAGGGCAAAAGAATTGATGAAGAACTTGCAAACGCGATTGCGTCGGCGGTCAAAGTATGGGCGATTTCCAAAGGATGTACGCATTATACACACTGGTTTCAACCATTAACTGGCGCATCGGCTGAAAAGCATGAAGCGTTCTTCGACATCACGGATAAAATTGAGGTATTTAGGGGCAGTGCTCTTCTTCAACAGGAACCGGATGCCAGTTCATTTCCCAGCGGTGGAATTAGAAGTACTTTCGAAGCCCGTGGATATACTGCCTGGGATCCCAGTTCCCCCATTTTTATCATTGAGAAAACACTCTGTATCCCCACGTTATTTGTGTCATATATTGGTGAGGCGCTGGATTTTAAAGCACCGTTGCTTAAAGCGATGGAAGCCATTGACAATGCCGCAACCAGGGTATGCCAACTTTTCGATAGGAATGTAAATAAAGTGGTCCCCTCACTCGGGTGTGAGCAGGAATATTTTGTGATTGACCGTGGCTTGTTCAATGCGAGACCTGATCTGGTGATGGCTGGGAGAACTGTTTTCGGCCACAACCCGGCCAGGGGACAACAACTTGACGACCATTATTTTGGTTCCATACCTACAAGAATTTACAATTTCATGCGTGACTTCGAAATTGAGGCCTGGAAACTTGGTATACCCTTAAGCACCAGGCACAATGAAGTTGCGCCAAGTCAATTTGAGGTTGCATCAATATTCGAAGATCTCAACGTTGCTACAGATCATAATCAATTGATAAAGGACGTCATGGATAAAATAGCACGGAGGCATAATCTGAAGGTGCTCTTTCATGAGAAACCATTTGCTGAACTGAATGGAAATGGGAAACACAACAATTGGTCACTGAACACCAATACGGGTGTTAATCTTTTTCAACCTACAAGTAGCGCTCGTGATAATCTACTTTTTCTGATTTTTTTCATAAGTACGATCAAAGCAGTACATGATCATGATGATTTACTCAGGGCAAGTGTGGCATCTGCAGGAAATGACCTCCGGCTTGGGATTAACGAGGCTCCTCCCGCTATTATTTCTGTATTTATCGGGACACAATTAAGTGCCGTCCTTGACGAGCTGGAGACCAATGGAAATATTGAAATTGAAAAAGGGGATAATCTCTATATGAAACTCGGAATCGATAAGGTTCCTGAAATAATTCTTGATAATACGGATAGGAACAGGACTGCGCCATTGGCATTCACAGGAAATAAATTTGAGTTCAGGGCAGTAGGATCCGATACCAATGTGGCTGAACCTATGATGGTGCTCAATACCATTGTAGCTAATCAATTGTCACAATTCTACAAAGAAGTGAATAAGTTGATGGACAACGGAGAGGATAGAAGGTTGGCAATCATTGAAATTTTGAGGAAGTATATCAAATCATCCAAAAAGATAAGGTTTGAAGGAGATGGCTATTCTGAGAGCTGGTTAAAAGAGGCTAAAAAGAGAGGACTTTCGAATTTCACTGATACGCCGAGGGCGCTGGATGCTTACCTGACGGAAGGAACCAAAAAACTATTTGCCGCACATAAAATTTTATCAGAAAATGAAATTCAAGCCAGGCATGAGACACTTCTTGAAAATTACATAAAGAGGGTTCAGATTGAATCAAGGATTATAGGGGATCTCGCACTTAATCATATTATTCCGACAGCAATTGTTTATCAGAACAAACTCATTGAAAATGCCAAAGGGTTGAAGGAACTGAATTTGGATAACAAAGCAGTCATAAAGTCGATTGAAAAGATTTCCGAGCATATTAATAATGTTCGGGAATCAACACTTCAAATGATTGAAGAGCGGAAAAGAGTTAATATAATCCCTGATACACGCAAAAAGGCAATTGCCTATTGTGATGATGTAAGAGAAAAGTATACTCATCGGATCAGGTATTCAATAGATAAACTGGAACTATTTGTTGATGATGAGGACTGGCCCCTGGTAAAATATAGGGAGCTGCTGTTCCTCAGGTAGCAGGTTAAAGGTTTGACAGGCGACATTTGCTACCAATGATGTAACAAATAATGTGCCTGAAGGTTTAACCATGTTTTAACATATAGATATGATTCTAAAAACTAAGATTGTGATTTTGATAATGGTAATTTCATTACCATTATTGGCACAAAAAACTCAAAACTCTAAAATGGATAAAGCAACGTTTGGCAATGGATGCTTCTGGTGTACTGAAGCGATATTTGAAGGTTTAATAGGGGTAGAGAAGGTTGTCTCAGGTTATTCGGGAGGCAATGTTGAAAACCCGTCATACAGTGCTGTTTGCGCTGGAACAACGGGTCATGCAGAGGTAATTCAATTGACCTTTGATCCAGCCGTGATTTCTTTTGATGAGTTGCTGGAAGTGTTTTGGCAAACCCATGATCCCACAACACTTAACAGACAAGGAAACGATGTAGGCACGCAATACCGTTCTGCAGTTTTCTACCATAATGAAGAGCAACGTAAAAAAGCAGAAGCATACAAAAATGCACTTAATGAAACCGGGGCCTGGGACAACCCAGTTGTTACAGAGATCACCCCTTTTACTAATTATTACCCGGCTGAAGATTATCATCAGAACTACTTTGTCCTGAATGGGTCTCAACCTTATTGCGCTTTTGTTATCCAACCCAAAGTGGAAAAATTCAAAAAAGTGTTTAAAGACAAATTGAAAAAAAGCGGAAGTTGAGGTGATTTGCCGTAAGAAATTCTCTTGATCAGAAAACCTCTTATCAAATCTTCCTTGAGTTAGAATAATTATATGTTGTATCTTACAGACGTACAATCATTTCAAAAGAGAATTCTTATGCCTTTTAAGGCATTTGCTCTTTTCAAGCTTAGTTTCATAAATGAGAACACTCACAGCAGAGCAGGAAGTACCCAAACAAAAGACACCTTTCCAGAAGGTAACCTTTGGATCGTTAACCCAGGATAGTTTTCTCAAAGACGTCCAGGATCGGGTAGATCAGTATTTTCAGTCCAACAATATTTCCAAAAATGCCAATACACAAATGGTAATCAAGACGGTTTTGATCTTATCCGGGTATGTAGGTACTTATCTATTGATCATCTCAAATCTCATAAGCCCATGGGGGATGTTCATTCTCGCATTGATACATGGTTTCCTCACCGCTATGATCGGCCTGAACATTGGGCATGATTCGATTCATGGGTCTTATACAAGCAATCCGCGTTTAAATAAAATACTGGGTCTGACTTTCAATATGATTGGTGCCAACGATTATGTCTGGAGCATCAGCCACAATATTGTCCATCATACTTATACCAATATTCCTCACCATGATGGTGACATCCATCAATTACCTATCCTGAGAATGGAACCTACCCAGAAGCTCTGGTGGGTTCATCGGTTTCAGTATATCTACGCCTATATGTTTTATTGCCTGGCCTCTATTTCCTGGGTATTTGTAAAGGATTATGTGAAATTTTTTCAACATCAATTAGGAGGGTATTACAGAAAAACTTTTCCCAGGAAGGAAATAGTCAGACTTTTTGTTTATAAGGCTATTTATTACACCTTGTTTCTGGCGGTTCCTCTTATTGTGATCGATCTCGCATGGTACTGGATTGTTTTGGGTATAGTAGCGGCTCATTTTGTTCAGGGATTAACTATGGCTATCGTTTTTATGCTGGCCCATATTATTGAAGGCACCTCCTTTCCGGAACCCGGTCCTGACGGAAAGATCGACATGGCCTGGGCCGATTTACAGATGTACACCACATCAAATTTTGCCATCAATAACCCGGTGGTTAATTATTTATGCGGGGGACTTAATTTTCAAATTGAGCATCACCTGTTTCCTAAAGTATGTCATATCCATTACTCTAAAATATCACGGATTGTAAGACAGACAGCCAAAGATCATAAGCTGCCCTATTTGGAACAGAAGACTTTCTTTGGCGCCATTGCCTCCCATACCCGGCTGCTTAAGAAATTCGGAGCACCCTCCGTGAATTGAATACGCAAGCAACGAAGTTTTTTTTATTGTAGATGGCGGGTTAAATCAGATTGCTTTCATTATATGTCGCATTCTCACAAATCCGAACGCTTCTATTAAATCCTTTGATATGTCTCATATATGCACTCATATGTAAAAACACGGGGTTTATCGAAAATAGTACTAAATCAAATTAAAAAACCGTTAAGATATTAGATTTGCTAGTCAAATTGATGATATAGAATTTATATCGAGGAATATCAGATGAATCAAGTCACCTATATTTCCAGTCTCATTGTTGGTATCGTTTTCCTTTTCATACCGATAGCTTCAATTTCACAACCAACGTTCACAAATATTTCATCCACCAATCATGCAAATCAAGGAAGTAGTAAAGAAGGTGGAGCTGTTTGGGCAGATTTCAACGAAGATGGTTGGCTGGACATTCTGGTAAATACAAGTAACAACACACCAGGAACGAGACTTTTTCAAAGCGATGGCACTTTCACTGATGTGACCACTTCTCTTGCCGGAGGACTTGACGACGCAGCTCTGGGCAGATCGGTAATCTGGGGAGATTTAAACAATGACGGTCATCCGGATTTTATTCGAAATTGGGCCTTTACAATTGAAATATATATCAACCAGGGATCACCAGGCTATACTTTCGGCCTTACTGCAGGAGGCAATCAGCCTAATGTTACCATAACTCAGTTGCAAGCGGATGGATGTTCGTGGGGTGGAGGATGAATGTCGAAGGCATGGCAATCTTTGATTATAACAATGATGGTTGGCTAGATATTATTTTGGAGAATGGGGAGTGCGGAATTGACGTGCTAGAGAACATGCAGCAAAATGCCGCTTCTACCATAAATACACAATTTGGTGATGGGAATTTTAATACTGTAGGAGAGGCAACCGCCAATGGCTTTTTCAACCATGTAAGCGTAACGGGCAATGAACTGGGGCTCCCCCTGACCGCTACCAACGGTGATTATATGGCAGCCGGTGACTATAATGTAGACGGATATATCGATTTTATTGTAAGAAAACCAACTGGAACTCGGGATCTTTGGGAAAATGATACAGACGGAACATTTTCAGCCAACACTTCTTTTCCTGATGATGCTTCCACAAATAGTTCAGGAAATCCAGGTGGTGCCATTTTTTGTGATTTTGATAACGATGGTGACCTCGATATTTATTGGACAGATGCTGGTACCAATCAGGTCTGGTTGCAAACCTCTGCAAGCACTTTTACAGCATCTGCAAAACCTACCATTCCCGGGACTCCCAATATTGATGGTTGCTCATGTGCTGACATTGACGGTGATGGGGACATTGATATGTTCCTCGGAAATTCAGCAGGTAACAGTTACATTTATTATAATACAACAACAAGTGCTAACAGTGTTGCTAATTTAAGTTTTACCAGGACGGATTTGGCTGTAAATGCTGATGCTGAGGGAGTTAACCTGGTAGATTATGACAATGATGGAGACTTTGATATCTATGTCAATGTCAATAATGCTGGCAACCAGCTTTGGCAAAATGATCTCTGTGATGGTGGTTGCGATTTTCTTAAAATTCTAACCGAGGACTGTATTGATGGAACAACAGTTACCAGGCCTATCGTTGGTGCCATCATAGTGCTGAAAGACGATATGGACAATATCCTAACCGGCGCACAAACTGGCAGCGTTGCCAGTGGTCACGGAGCTCAGAATCCTGGATCCACGCAGTTTTTTCTGCCTAATGGTCCTGGCGCAGATTATGTGCTTGACATCATTTTTCCTGAAAAAAATGGAGTCATAGAGACCTATTCATATGGCTTTAATGAGTCAGAAATTGTGGCTAACACTTTGACACTAACTGCGCTTACCGGTACAGACGGCAGTTCTTGCGAGTCCTTTTCTGTACTCCCAGTTGAGTTAGTTTCTTTTTCAGGCAAAGCCGGAAACGAATCCATAGTGTTGGATTGGGTCACGGCTACTGAAGTTAACAATGATCGTTTTGAAATCGAACGTTCTGTAGATGGAGCCAACTGGGATGTTGTAGGAACGGTAGTCGGTGCAGGTAGTAGCGAGGACTTTCTAACTTATGAATTTACTGATAGACGACCCGTTATTGGAATTAACTATTACCGTCTAAGGCAAGTTGATTTCGATGGGGCTCATGAATATCACAAAGCAATCTTCGTGTTTTTTGAATCAGCAATGATGATTTTGTTATCTATCCCAATCCGGCTTCGGATTGGATCAATATTCAATTAGGAAATCAGTTTTTGAGAACTCGATTCTCAGTGAGAATTATGGACCTGATCGGAAGTGTAGTATGGTCAAAAGACTATTCACAGACTGAAGCTGATATAAGAATAGAATTCAGCTATCTACAATCTGGATTTTATTTTGTAGAACTTGCCAATGGAACATTTCAAACTGTAAAAAAATTGCAGGTTCTATGAGCAACCCGTTTTCTTTTATTACCACTGCCTCAGTAAGCTTATTTTTTCCAGTAGTATGTTTTAAAATATCATAGTATTGCGTAATGTCAATATAATTTGTGATTGTCGGTGAATCCATTTTTAACAAAAAAGCCCCATTGAAGGGGCTCCTGTAAATTATGTCTTTGAATATTGATTTGCTCAGTTAACGGTAACATCAAATGAGGTTGAGTACTTGCCCCACCTCATAAAAATTTTAGCTGATGTATCAGTCATGTCGGCGAAATTGAAAGTCAGTCGTTCCACATTACCACTATTCGTCATTGTTTTGGAAGTCCATCTTGTTACATCCTTGCTTTTATCGTAGTTATCCAGATAGCCTCCCAGCTTCACATCGCTGTAAAGTATCCAGGTCCATTCTTCTTTACCGGGTATTGACAATATCAGGTATTTCCCAGCTGCAACTTTATTACCGGCAATAGTGGCTTCTTTGTCAAACTCAATAATGGTTCCTGAGTTGGCTCCGGTTCTCCACATCTTGTCCCAAGCTTCAACTTCAACAAATAATTCCCTGCCTTTAACACCTGGCCTGAAATAATCTATGCTGAAATTAGTGAACCCTACTGCTTGCTCTATCCTGGCTTTGGGGCTCGGTGGTGGTCCATCTTGTGCAACCAAATCGACACATGTCGTAGTGGTAATTAACGCTAAAACTAAATATCCAATTTTTTTCATTGTTTGTTTTTTATTTTAATCCGAGCAGCAAATTTAATCAAATTTTGCGCTCTGTTGAACCTAATTTGCGATTGTTATCCATTCTTTAAATATCTGGTTTCATTTTAAGATGAATGGTCAGAATGACGGATTAATCCTGAACCTGCTTTATCATTGTCCTTCAAATGCCAACCAGAAATAAAATCACCATAGCCATTGACGGATATTCCGGAACAGGTAAGAGCAGCACAGCCAAAGCTGTTGCTTCGAAGCTTGGCTACATCTATGTAGATTCTGGTGCTATGTATAGGGCAGTTACGCTCCATTTCTTAAAAAATGAAATCGACTTGAATGATAAGACGCAGGTCTTAAATGCCCTGGAGAATATTCAGATAGATTTCTCTTATAATAAAGATTTGGCCAGGTATGAGACCTGTCTCAATGAAAACAATGTTGAGGAATCAATTCGCGGAATGGAAGTCTCCAATTATGTAAGTGCAGTAAGTGCAATCAAAGCAGTAAGGGATGCAATGATTGCTATTCAACGCAAGCTTGGGGAAGCCAAAGGGGTTGTAATGGATGGCCGCGACATTGGTACTGTTGTTTTTCCAAATGCGGATCTTAAATTCTTTTTGACAGCAGACACGAAGATCAGGGCAGAAAGACGTCAGATGGAATTAAAGGAGAGCGGAAACGAGGTTTCATTGACTGATATTATTAAGAATCTCGAAGATCGGGATAAGGTGGATTCCTCGAGGGAGATCAGTCCATTGAGGAGGGCAGAAGATGCCATAGAAATTGACACAACAGGTCTGTCATTTGCAGATCAGGTTGGTCTCATTATAGATAAGGCCAATGAAACAATCAACGTTTGAAATTGCTTGCCATTTGAAAGGTTAAAAATGCTTGTTTAAACCCGATAAATAGCCTTTTTAATAATTTACTCAAAAATTTTATTAGAATATATTCCACACTCATCCGAACCTTTATGAATAAAGTTGCAATATCCCGTAATGCTTAATGTTTGCCACGT
>JAQCLE010000020.1 GCA_027592755.1 Bacteroidota bacterium
TGAGTTAATAAAGCATTTTACACGGTTTATTTGTTCAAAATATTTATTTATTAAGTGCCTATTTCAAATCATTTAATTGAAAATCTCGTAGTCAAGCTGCCCGAATATGATGAATTCTTCATCTAATACTGTTTTCAATTATTCTCAATAAGTATTAATCGCTCATATTTCAATATTTTTTGTTTTTTATGGTTGATTTAAAAAATTATTATACCTTATAAAAAAATTGATAACTTCTAATGGGAAGGATATTATTTGATGGAGAGTTTGAAGTTAACGCATCGAGGAAGATGCTTTATCCTTATATAAGCACAGCAAGCGGACTTTCGCAATGGTTTGCTGATGATGTAAATGTTAATAATCAGGATAAAATACTCACTTTTATCTGGGATGGTGAAGAAAATGCAGCAAAGATTGCCTCTCAAAGGCTTAATAGTTTCATAAAATTTGAGTTTTTCCCTAGAAATGAAGAAGAAGAAAGTGACCCATGCTGGGTTGAGATCAAGCTGGATATGAATGAACTTACCCAATCGGTATTCATAAAAATTACTGATTACTCTGACATTGAAGATGAAGATGAACTCCAGGAGATTTGGGATAATAACATCAATTCACTAAGAGATATTGTTGGGGGTTGAACCAACCCTTCGTCTACAATTAACATTCTTTTATTTTAAAGTTACTTTTGTCCATCAATTCTTCATTGATTGAAAAAGCTAGATAAGCTTATACTGACCTCCTTTTTAGGGCCTTTCATATTGACCTTTTTGGTAGTGGTCTTCATTCTCCTTACGCAGAATATGCTCAAATATTTTGACGACTTTGTGGGCAAGGACCTCGAAATAGGTGTGATTGCTGAGTTGATGCTCTATATGAGTGTAAATCTTACGCCCATAGCAATGCCCTTGGGTGTTCTTTTATCGTGCCTTATGACTTATGGCAATTTGGGGGAACAATTTGAACTGACAGCGATCAAGAGTTCAGGCATTTCTTTATTAAGAACATTGCGCCCTGTATTTGTCTTTGTTCTGTTTCTTACAATAGGAATGTTCTTTTTTAATAACAATATCGTTCCTATGGCCAACCTTAAGTTTTACAGTATGCTATGGGATATCAAGCAGAAAAAGCCCACAATGGATATCCGAGCAGGACAATTCTATACCGGTATTCCAAACTATAGTATTAAAGTCGCTAAAAAAATGGCAGACGGTATAACCATGAAAGACATCATCATTTATGACCACAACAATACCGATGGAAATCAGAGGGTTATACTCGCCGATTCTGCCCGTATGTACACAATCATGAATGACCGGTATCTTTTGATGGAGCTCTATGACGGCTCTTCAAATTCAGAAGAGCGATCTACTAAATCAAAAGGAAGAAATGCACTAATGCCAATAAACCAGTTTTTCAGGAATGACTTTTCAAAAATGAATATGGTTTTTAGTCTTGCCTCCTTTGATATGAGCAGGACAGATCTTGAACTCTTCTCAAGCAATAAAGCCATGAAGACACTCAACGAACTGAGTTATGATATCGATTCAATGGAAAATGAAATCCGTATCGCGTCTTATAATATACATATTCGACTACCAGAAATTTTTGATAAACATTTACTGTCTGACTTTGAAATTCCACAGGAGCTAACGCGCTCAAAGTTTAAAAAGGATACGACTGTTGTAATCAAACCAATGGAGCACTCTCTTAATTCAAATAGAACCCAGTACCTTTTGCAAAACCGACTGCATATTACAGTGAAAGATGGCCAACTTACTGATAGTAGCTTAGTAAATATTGATAAATACTTTGCCGATAGAAAACCAAGACGTATGGCAGTGGAGTACGCAATTAACAAAGCTCGCTTTGCAAAAAATGCCTTCTCTGGTGAAAGTACGAGGGCTGAAAATATCTTGTTAACAATGTACCGTTTTGTAATTGAGAAATATCGGAAATTTACCTATGCGTTTACATGCATCACAATGTTCCTGATAGGTGCACCCCTTGGGTCAATAATTAAAAGAGGAGGCCTGGGTTTGCCAGTACTAATTTCAATTGGGTTTTTCATTACAAACTATGTGCTGACCATTGTAGCGGAAAAATGGGCCAAACAAGGTTTTGTAGATGGTGAATATGCTACCTGGTTCTCAAACTTGATTTTATTACCTATTGGTTTTTATTTCTTAAAACAAGCGAGAAATGATGCCCGTTTGTTTGATTCTGATTTTTATCTTGTTGTTTGGGATAAAATCAAAATTAGATTTCGAAAAGAGGAGAAGCGGGCGCTGCAATCAGCTTGAATATATGCCTCCTTCTCTGGATTAAATATTAGCTGTTTGTAATTAATCATTTACTCCCTACTTTTGCGACCTTAAAAGAACGGATATAAAAATTAGTAAATCGACGCATGTATTTAACGACCGAAATTAAACAAGATCTATTCAAAACGCATGGTCGTTCAAAGTTAGTGACGGACACCGGATCAGCTGAATCGCAAGTAGCTTTATTCACACACCGGATCAGCCATTTGACAGAACACTTGCAAACCAATAAAAAAGACCATGGTTGTAGGCTTGGTCTTCTTAAGCTTGTTGGTAAAAGAAGAAGGTTACTTGACTACCTACACAAAAACGATATTGAGAGATATAGAGCCATTATCGCCGAATTAAATATAAGAAAGTAAAAAAACGAGGGAATCATAGCGGTTCCCTTTTACCTTCCTCCTACTATCAACCGAGTTGGTTGCAGCTTACTTTCATTAATTAACAGCAAAAGACATTATTCATGCTACCCAATTTTATTACAAAAACCATTACCCTGCCTAATGGAGGGGAAATCACTATTGAAACAGGAAAATTAGCCAAGCAGGCCGATGGCGCAGTTGTTGTCAAAATGGGCAACACCATGCTTTTGGCTACCGTTGTGTCCTCGGAAGATCCCAGAGAAGACATTGACTTTCTTCCTTTATCTGTGGATTATCAGGAGAAATTTGCAGCAGCAGGTAAAATACCGGGCGGATTTTTGAAAAGGGAAGCACGTTTATCTGATTACGAAATTCTAATATCCAGATTGGTAGATAGGGCAATACGCCCATTATTCCCAGATGATTACCACTGCGACACCCAGGTAAATATTAACCTAATATCTGCAGATGTCAATGTGGAGCCCGATGCACTGGCGGCATTTGCAGCATCATGCGCTCTCGCCGTCTCAGACATCCCGTTTCAAGAACCAATTTCAGAGGTAAGAGTTGTTAAAATTGGTGATGATTACATTATTAATCCAACACCAGAGCAAAGGGAAAATTCAGTGCTTGAATTGATTGTGGCTGCTTCAATGAATAATATCATGATGGTAGAAGGTGAAGCCAAGGAGGTTTCAGAAACCGATATGATTGAAGCGATAAAGGTAGCTCATGAGGCAATCAAGATTCAATGCCAGGCTCAGGTTGAACTCACAAAAGCGGCTGGTAAGGAACAAAAAAGAGAATTACAGCCTGTAAATAAAGATGAAGCCCTCGAAGAAGATATAAGGTCGAAGTACTATCAACGCCAGTATGATATTGCCAAAAAGGGCATTTCAGACAAGGTTTTGAGGAAAAGTGAATTCAAAGCTTTGAAAAACGAGTTCATTGAATCATTACCTGAAGAGCACGAGTTAGATAAATCCCTTATTAAGAAGTATTTCCATGACATAGAAAAAGAAGCCATCAGGAATTCTGTTCTTGATACCAGAAAGAGGCTTGATGGCAGGGATCTTGACGAAGTAAGGCCAATCTGGTCAGAAGTAGATTATCTACCGATGGCGCATGGTTCTGCTATTTTCACCAGGGGAGAAACCCAATCTTTGACAACAGTAACCCTGGGCACTAAGCTGAATGAGCAAATGATTGACAGCGCCATGATGTCGGGCTATAACAAGTTTATGTTACACTACAATTTCCCAGGATTTTCAACTGGAGAAGTGAAACCCAACCGGGGACCAGGCAGGCGAGAAATCGGACATGGTAATCTTGCCATGAGATCACTTAAAAATATTCTTCCACAAGGTGACGACAACCCTTATACAATTAGAATCGTTTCTGACATACTTGAATCCAATGGGTCTTCCTCAATGGCAACTGTTTGCGCAGGCACTTTAGCACTAATGGATGCAGGGATTAAGATTAAAGCACCAGTTTCAGGAATCGCCATGGGAATGATCTCCGATGCGAAGACGGGTAAATATGCCATTCTATCAGATATCCTTGGAGATGAGGATCACTTGGGCGATATGGACTTTAAAGTAACTGGTACTGAAAACGGAATCACTGCTTGTCAAATGGACATTAAGGTTGACGGACTTTCTTATGATATTTTAATCGAAGCGCTTGAACAAGCGAGGAAAGGACGGCTTCACATTCTTGGTAAAATGAAAGAAACTCTTGCAGAAAGCAGAGCAGAACTCAAACCTCACGCACCACGCTCTGTGAAGGTCATCATTGAAAAGGAAATGATCGGCGCTGTTATTGGACCAGGAGGCAAAGTTGTTCAGGAAATTCAGAAAGAAACCGGGGCAACAGTCATTATCGAGGAAATTAATAATACGGGTGTCGTAAGCATTTTTGCTGCTTCCCAGGAAGCAATGGATGCTGCACTTAAGAGAGTTAACAATATCGCTGCAACACCTGATGAGGGTGGCATTTACGAGGGAAAGGTGAAATCAATCATGCCATTTGGAGCGTTTGTTGAATTTATGCCAGGCAAGGATGGTTTGTTGCATATTTCAGAGATCAAATGGGAGCGTATTGAGAAAATGGATGGCATACTGGAAGTCGGTGAAGAAATTCAGGTGAAATTGATCGAGATCGACAAGAAAACCGGAAAATACAGATTGTCAAGAAAAGCTCTTCTCCCGAAACCAGAGAAAAAAGTACAGGAATAGCTGATATTTAGTTAATATTCGGATTGGATTTGACGTTAACTTACGAAGTCAGTTTCAGCCATTCTGAATGAGGCAACTAAAAATCAGCAAGCAGATCACCAATCGAGAAAGCCAATCTCTCGACAAATACCTCCAGGAGATTGGTCGTGTTGATTTACTTACTGCTGACGAAGAGGTAGAATTAGCCAAAAGAATCAGGAATGGTGATCACATGGCACTTGAGAAACTTACGAAGGCCAATTTAAGGTTCGTTGTTTCAGTTGCCAAGCAATACCAAAACCAGGGATTATCATTGGGAGACCTCATCAATGAAGGCAACCTGGGCCTTATCAAGGCAGGTAAGCGGTTTGATGAAACCCGAGGATTCAAGTTCATATCATACGCTGTTTGGTGGATCAGACAGTCAATATTACAAGCCCTTGCAGAGCAATCACGTATTGTTCGCCTTCCGCTCAACCGTGTTGGATCCCTCAATAAAATCTCCAGGACGTTTTCGGAATTAGAACAGAAGTTCGAACGAGAACCTTCACCTGAGGAGTTGGCCGAAGTACTTGACTTATCTACCAGTGACATTCTGGATTCAATGAAAAACGGAGGGAGACATGTTAGCATGGACGCTCCATTTGCCCAGGGAGAGGAAAATAGCCTGCTGGACGTTCTCCAAAACCACGACGAAAATTCCCCAGATCAATTGCTTCTGTCAGATTCTTTAAAAAAAGAAGTGGAGAGAGCCCTATCAACACTAACACAAAGAGAAGCAGACGTTATTTCGCTTTACTTCGGCCTGAATGGGGAGCATTCAATGACATTGGAAGAAATTGGTGAAAAGTTTGGCCTAACCAGGGAAAGAGTACGCCAGATAAAAGAGAAAGCCATCAGACGCCTCAGACATACCTCCAGAAGCAAAGCCCTGAAGCCTTACCTCGGCTAAATAGTTAATGTATCCAGCACTCCGTTAATGTAGCCTACTGATTCGGCCAGACCTGGTAGGGGGTCGTCACCATCCTTTTCATACTCGATAGACACCATACTATTAAAACGCTTCTTTGTTAGAAACTGTAGGAAACCGGGTATATCCATGGCTCCCCTGCCAATCTCAACCGATTTACCTGATGCTTTCGCGTAATCGATGTCTTTCAAATGAATGTCATAAATACGATCGAAATACTTTTCGCATTCCACAATAGGATCTAAACCAATTCGAAACGTATGACCTATATCTACGCAGAGGCCCATTCGCAAATCCAGGTCTTTGATTTTTTTATAAACGTCGCCAGGTCCTGGATATAGATCGTCTCCTGGGCCATGGTTATGAATCGCTACCCTGATACCATATAATTTCGCTTTTTTGGCAGTGTATCCAAGGAGTTCCGGGTTCGGCACACCAACAATTACGCTCATACCAGCATTTTTTGCATATTCAAATGCCTGATCCACCTCGCCTTCCGTTTTCATATAAACCACACCTACACCATACAAGTTAATTCCTGCTGCCTTCACTTTTTCGGCAACTGCGTTAATCTCATCGACAGAGCTATCCATGGCCAGGTGCATACTTTTAATACAGATATTTTTTAGCCCTACTCTATTGGTCATTGCCAATGTCTGTTCAAGGTCGAAACCTCTCAAAGTATACGAGGCAAGGGCCAGGTTCAGATTTCCTGCTGCTATTGGTGTTTCAGATGCTTTTGAATCCCAGGTTGCCGCCATTGCGCCTACGGCTGTCAATCCCGATGCTTTTATAAATTGTCTTCTTGATTTCATGTTGAATGGATAAGTTTCGGTTCTTGCTCTATTGCTAATTTAATAATTAATCCTTTTGAATCGGAAGCCGGTGGTAACATACTAACATTTAGGAATTTAACATTCCATAACTAATTTCTTCTTAAAATAGTGAGTCCTACTTGGTCATCATTTGAGTAATTGCTTCGGATGTATAATCAATCTCCTCGTCCGTATTATAAACAGATATCCCCATCCGAGTTACACCTCCTTTATCAAGCAAGCCCATAACCTCGACACCTCTTCTTGCATAAAAATGACCATCCCAGGCGCAGATACCGTTACTTCCTAATCTATTACAAATTTCTTCAGATGTAATTTGAAGTGTGAAAAATGAAATAGTAGGTGTCCTACTCATCTGTTCGAAAGACAAACCCTTTATCTGAATTCCAGGAATTTGCTTTAAACCATCATATAGTTTATTTCCCAGATCATGTTCATAGTTTCTAATTTTGGTCATCGCATTTATCAAGCGTTTTCGACAAGTATCCCCAACCCCAAAACTTTCAATGTAATCAACAGCGGCTCCCACTCCTGCGATTGCAGCATGATTCAGGGTCCCTGTTTCAATTCGATAGGGTGCTTCCTGTTCTTGTGTAATTAACCTATCAGTTGGCAAAGATTTTAGGAGTCCCGGTTTTGAATATATCAAACCTATGTGTGGACCATAGAATTTATATGCTGAGCAAAGTAGAAAATCACAATCCATCTCCACAACATCAATGGGAATATGAGGAGCAAGATGAACTGCATCAACCAAAAGCCAAGCACCAACCTCATTTGTCAATTTTCTTATTAGGGCAAGGTCATTAACCGTCCCGGTTAGATTTGAAGCACCCCCAACGGCTACCAGCTTGGTCCGTTCGTTTATTTTAGATTCGAAATCTTCATAGTTCAAAACTCCTTCAGGATACATCTCAACTTCGATTACCTCAATTCCCCATTCCTTAAGAGAAAGCCATGGTCCTCGGTTAGCTTCATGATCCAGTTGAGTAATGATTATTTCATCCCCCGATTTCAAAATCCTTCCAATCGCCCGGCTTAACGAATAATTAAGCGTAGTCATGTTCTGACCAAATGAAATGGTCGATCCGTTAGGAGCTCCCAAAAAATCAGCCACCTTTGAACGAACTCCAGACATTATTACATCAGTTTCTTGTGTTGTAATGAATTGCCCATGAGTATTGGCGTTGGAGGTTTTATAATAATCTGAAATTGCATCGATTACAAGAGTGGGTACTTGAGTTCCAGCCGGGCCATCAAGGTAAACGATATTTCGGCCGTTGTACTGGCGCTGCAATGCCGGAAAATCCTTCCTGCAATTTTCAATTGTTCTAATCATTCCTTAAAATGGGATTATTTAACAATTATCCGAATTGTTTTGATCAAGTCATTTTTTATTAACCTGGCTAAATAAATGCCCGGTTTCGGCTGATCGAGGGTTATTGTATTTTCAAATCTCCTATAGTCTACAGAGCGACCTAGAATGTCAAATAATTGAAGGTTATCATAATCTCCAGTTATCTGAAAAAGGCCATCGCTCGGATTTGGATATATTTTCACTCCATTCATAATATCATCCTCAAATCCTGTAACCAGTGAGGGTATTTGTCTGCCGAATCGAGGTCTCAACATCAAGCTGCCATCAAGGCCAACATTTTGCCTCCAGTCGCCATCGACATTTACAAAAATCCTGTCTCCCGAGTTGGTGTTTTTATCGAAACCGACGCCCAGTGTATTATCACTAAACTGTTCCCAACCTATGTAAATAGTATCCGCCACAACAAGAGGGATTTCAAGAGTGTACCTTGTAAACTGGTTAATCCCTTCCTGCCATTTGATGGTGAATTGTTGCTTTGCCAGGATACTTCCGACTATTCCACTTAAATCTTTCCAAACTAATATTTCGATAGGAAGACCATCTGAAGCAGGATCAATCTTTGGAAAATAAATGTCTATATCTGTGAGTGTGTCCTGGGAGGTCAAGTGATATTCATAGGCCAATTGCCCACGAATTTGATTAATACCCGCAGCAAATTCCGCAGTTCCATCATCGTAAGCAAGGTAATCCTGAATATGAAACTGCCTCCGTAATGTATCATTTACTTTATAGTCCACATTATTATAAAATGTTGTGTCGTTGGAAACAGGGTTGATGAATTGAATTAAATGATTGTCGCCCGTATTAAAGATAAATTCTGTTTCAAGAACAATTGAATCAGAAACCATCAATGAAGCCAAATTCGGTGAATTTGTTACGATAGCCCTCCGCTCCAACGCCAATAAGATGTTCGCCGTAGTCCGATCATTTGGTCTGTCTACTAAGATGCCATTGACGAGATCACGGACATTGAAAGTAAATTCAATTGGATGTGGTAAGGCATCAAGATTGAATAATTTTAATTCGGAGGGAGTAATGAAATCAGATGGTGCAGCAAAAAACAATTCGGAGGAAACGGCAGTATAGTCTCCAAAAATGGAAGTTGACTCACCGGTAATTCCCCTATCATAAAAGGAGAGGTCGGCAAAATCCCGATCCTGGTTAAGGAAAACATAATCAATATGCCAGCTATCAAAGCCACCTTTGGGCGAGCCAAAACTTTGAAACCTGAATCTGAATCCCTTATGAAAGTATTTTTGCCCGTCTACCCTAAAAATCTCGTGGGTGAAAACCTCCTCCCCATTGATATTTTTTCTAATAGCACTCAATCCACCTTTTACAAGAAATCTGGTCACCCAGGTAGAATCTTTATCAAAAAACTGGAGTCTCATGGAATCCTTTTCATTGGGTAGCTCCCCGTGACCGCGAGCTTGCCAGAAAAAGCTTAGAAATACAGTATTTTGTTTGTTAGCTGCAATATTTGATAGATCAATAGCCTTTGATACCAGGTTATCGGTATTCATTACGAAATCGGAATTTATATCGTAAGGAACACCAAAAGCATCTGTACCATCAAATGTCGCAACGTTCAACGTCGGTGGGTTAGTACCCATGCTCGAGTTAATAAAAATATTTTCACTGTTTACCCACAATTCCGGATTTGGAGAATTGACAGATTGTGAGAAATCATCCCAAAACGGCAATTGAATTGTGTCATTTTCCTGAAGAGTTTGCAGCGATCTAAGATTCGTCTGTTTCAGGTCTTTTTTAATTGGGATTAAGGTTAGCTGGGCGAAACCTTGTGGGGCCCACATGATTCCAATTATTAAATACCAAAATCCCTGTTTTAACATTAATTTGTATCAATTGGCACCTGAATCTCAAGATTGGTCGAATCGAGCTCAACTACCCAAAGATCAACGCTCTCACCTATACGAATCTTGTCTTCTGACCTCGGTCTTTGTTTAAAAATTACTCCTGCAGGATATTGAAATTGCTGATAAGTCGAATCTCCATCTTCAGAAATCATGATTTCCGTACCGAATGCTTCCTTTTCAAAACGAACATATCCCATTTTCAATCCTGATGCGACAACTGCAAATTCTGCATCTTCATAATGCAAACCCACCAGGTCCGGAGCTTCAAAATCCTGTCTTCCCAAACCATCCCCAACCACCAGGTCAATGACAGATCCTTTTGGTATTAATTCATCTATTTCAACTGTTTTGCCATTAAGAAGTTGATCTAAAACAGCGTTGGCAGCTAAATCAGGCTTATAGGTAATTTTTCCTCTTTTTAAATCTTTGCTTTGCAAAACCAATTGAGCATTCTTTACTGATCCGTCTATAAGATTAGGCATACGAACCATAGGGGGCCTTAATCCATTCAAGGTGATGTATATTTTTCTATTCTGCTTCACCTTAGAATTTGGAAGTGGAAATTGATTTAAAACTGACAAAGCTGGATAATCAGATGCAAATCCCGAATCAGGAAGAATTTCATATCTCAAATCTCTTTCCATCAAAAACTCATCAAGCTCATCGTAGCCAATTCCTTCCAAATTAGGAACAGTAATGGATTCCCCATGATTTGTGGATATGGGTAGATAAACATAAAAGAAGAAGATTACTAAGAAAATAGAAATGGCCACCATTATCACAAGGTTAATGGTCAATCTCTTTACTCGTTCCGGGATGAAGTCTAGCACTTGTTTAAAGGTAAATTTAATTTTCTACTTCAGATTTTCTTGATCTCATGGCATATTCAAGAATAGCGTCAATGAAATCGTAGGGTTTATAACCACTCAATGCCGTCTGATGAAAAATACAGGTTGCAGGTGTCATCCCAGGTAATGAATTTGCCTCAATTACTATTGTTTCAACCTTCCCATCCCCATAAATCCTGACAAAAGCATCAATTCGAGCATATCCTTCAATCTTTAAAATCCTGGCTATTTGGTTGAGATCACTCCGAACTTTCTCTGAAATGCGCCTTTGTTCTATGGAGTTAGTTGAAAACCTTGCCGGTGTTATGTTTTGACCTTCACCCGCTAGGAATTTCTCTTCCAACGACAGGACTTCACCCGTTGCCAGTGTTTCTGAAGGTTCAAATATTTCGTATTCTATCTCATTTTTCGCATTTCTCTTTGTAAGTAATCCACCCGTAATTTCAAGAAAATGATCTGCCCCCTGAGCTTCTATTAGGTCTTCAACCATGAAAAAATCCTTGATAGGAATTTCTTCGTTATTTTTAAGATTTAGTATCTCGGCTAATTTAGGATCAAGAGGTTCCTCATTTCTAAACATCAGTTCGCTAAAAGCAATTAATTCCTGGCGGTTCTTGATCTTCTTTACAGCCGAACTGCATCCATCATCAGACGGTTTGGCGATAAATGGATACTTAAACATATTTTCAATTTTGTCGAATATTGCCTCCCGATCGTTACGGAATTCCGATCGATTCACCATGTACTGAGAGGCAATAGTAAAACCATGCTCATTCAAGATTTCTTTGGTTCCGAATTTGTCGATTGTAATTCCCGAGCTCTCAGGGCCTGAACCATTGTAAGGGATTCCCACTTTTTCTAATTCAAGCTGAATGGCACCGTCTTCACCCGGCCTGCCATGGAGTGCAATGAAAGCGACGTCAATTATCGATGAAAGTTGTTCGAAATCAATTCTAATCGGATGATCAATTGGTTCAGTCACATATTTTTCAGTTAAATCCCTACCCTCTTCTTTGATCCGTTCAATCACAGGTGACTTTCTAATATTTTTAATCTTATCCCTAATATCATCGGCATTGTCTTTAAGCAGGATATTAACCGGTATCGCGTGCAATTCGTAACCAGAATTATTTCCCGATAGGAATATTGGTAAAGGGAGATATTTACCTGAACTGGAAAGCTTCTGATAAATGTTCCTTCCGCTCTCAACCGAAATATGACGTTCTGTTGAATACCCTCCTAAAATAACTCCAACCCGAATCTGATCCTTTGATTGGTTATGAAGGGAGCGAATTTTAGTTTCCAAATCATCAAGTATCCAGCTCATTCGAGAATTATCCTTGCCTGATTTTATCCGCGATGCCAACGAGGTTCTTATAATGTATGTCAGAAACTGAGATGGATTTAAGCCAATTTCAGCAGCCTGATGGAAGAAAAAAGAAGAAGGCATCATTCCGGAAGTTGTATTCGGATCTGTGAGATAAATTTTGTTATCCGTCGAATAAAAACCATCAATCCGGGCATATACATCGCAATGCAGTGTCCGGAAAAGGTCGACACATCTCGACCTTATCTCCTCAATAGCCTCTTCTGGCAAGTCAATAGGTGTTACCTTTCTTATCACGCCTGGAAGGTATTTCGATCGGTAATCGAAAAGATCTTTCGATTTGACTATCTCCGTTGGTGGCAGTGCAATCGATCCCCCTTCACCCTCAATTACTATGCATGAGAATTCTTTCCCTTTGATGAATCCTTCCACCAGAACCTCTTCCTCAGAGTTCAGGGAAGTTAAATCGACGCCTGATTTGCCAGATGAAAATTCCGAATTGAGGTATTTCCATAATGCTTCAGGATGATAAATAACTTCTTTTTCGTGAATCAGGGGAAAACCAAGGC
Source organism: Bacteroidota bacterium (assembly GCA_027592755.1). Lineage (GTDB taxonomy): Bacteria > Bacteroidota > Bacteroidia > Cytophagales > Cyclobacteriaceae > JAJCYL01. The sequence goes on from JAQCLE010000020.1 coordinate 12,708, forward strand.
CTTCACGAATATCGGTAAGACTCACAAGAAAATTACGCTTCTCTTCATCTGAAAACCTGTCCCATTCATTTTTAAGAATTCTTTTGATAAAGAACGACTGATCGACCAATTTAGAGAAGAGATCAACATCATTTTGCTGTAAAATATTTACCCCTATGGATGAACCCTGATTAGGGGCCTTTATCACCATTGGCAATCCGATGGTTTTTACCAAATCTTTGAAGAGTACTCCCCCATCACCTGTCAACCACTCCTTCTTTGGGATTACGAGATGTTTCACGTCCTGAAAATGACCGCTTTCAAGGTATTCCTTCTGGATTATCTTATTTACTCCAATTGCAGATGGGAGAATACCTGAGCCTGAGTATGGTATGCCATACCATTCCAATAGCCCTTGAATATTTCCATCCTCTCCAAATGGTCCGTGAAGTGCAAGAAAGGCGAAATCAAACAGCCCTTTGAATTCTTCGGGTTGAACTTTTTTTCCAATTGATCCTATTATCTCATCCTGTAATTCCCTCGATAAATTCTGAAGCGACTCAATATAAACCTGGAAACCATTGGGTGACGGCGGCAGGAAAGTCAACGGGGGATAGAAATCCCTGATCGTTCCTTTATAAATGAACTGCCAGTCAATGAGTATAAAATTGCCAAGGCTGTCAACAAAGATTGGTACGGGCTCGAAAATGGTTTTATTCAGATTATCATAAACCGTCCGTCCACCTGCGAATGATATTTCCCTTTCACGTGATTGACCCCCGAAGAATATCCCTATTTTCATTAAAAACGTCCAAGAATATGGGTGAGCAAGATAACAAAGAATGGTATTCGATAACGATTTTCAACTAATCGAAATTTTAATAACACAGCATTCACAATAATCTTAATGCAATACATGAGGATTTTTTAGTCAGCATTCTTAATTTCAGGCAATACACAAAATAAACTTATGCAAACAATACTTGGCTCAAGCGGAATAATTGGAGTTGAATTGGCGAAAAGCCTGCCCAACCATACTGATAAAATCAGGCTAGTAAGCAGGAATCCAAAAATTGTGAATGGTACAGATGAAATCTTCCCCTGCGACCTTACCAACATTGACCAGGTGAAAAAAGCCCTGGAAGGCAGCGATGTAGCATACCTGACCGTAGGACTTGACTACAACCTGAAAGTTTGGGAGGAATTTTGGCCTAAAATTATGGCCAATGCCATTGAAGGCTGCAAGTTCAATGATTGTAAACTGGTGTTTTTTGACAACGTTTATATGTATGATGAAGATCAACTTCATCACATGACCGAAGACACAGTAATCAACCCCCCTAGTAAGAAAGGAAAAGTAAGAGCAGAGATAGCAGAAACTCTCATGAATGCATGGGAGAAAGGGGAAATCATGGGTATGATTGCCCGGGCGCCTGATTTTTATGGTCCCGGAAATTCAAAAAGTATGTTAATGACTTCTGTGTATGATAATTTTAAGCAGGGTAAAAAAGCTAATTGGCTTGGGTCAGTTGATTTTAAACACTCTTTTATTTATACTCCCGATGCTGGAAAAGCTACCGCCATGCTTGGTAATTCAGAGACTTCTTATAACCAGGTTTGGCACCTGCCAACTGCACCTGATCCACTTACTGGAAAGGAATGGATAGAAATTTTCGCAAGGGAAATGGATGTCAAACCCAAGTACCAGATTGCCGGAGAAACAATGGCAGGTATCCTAGGGCTTTTCAATCCCCTGATGAAAGAATTGGCAGAAATGATCTATCAGTATGATCGCGAATATGTATTTGATAGTAGCAAGTTTGAACATTATTTTAGTTTTAGACCTACATCTTATGCAAATGGCATTGACTCCATTGTCAGGCCAGCTAAGTAGAATGTCCGAAAAACAACTAGTAATTCGTCATATTAAAAGATTAACACATGGCTTACAATGAATTTCTGGCCGACAGAATCAGACAAGCGCTTAATCAAAAAAAGATCCAGTTTATCGATAAAAAAATGATGGGCGGATTGTGTTACATGATTGATGATAAAATGTGCCTGGGAATCGTTCAGGATCAACTTATGGCTCGCATTGATCCTGAAATTTACGAACAATCTCTTTCTTTAAAAGGATGTCTTGAAATGGATTTTACCGGAAGAGCAATGAAAGGATTCGTTTATATAAGCCCGGAAGGTATTGATTTGGATACTGATCTTGATTACTGGATTAATCTTGCCCTTGAGTTTAATCCAAAGGCAAAATCAAGCAAGAAAAAGATAGCATAGACTACTCCTGAAATATTAATAGCGGGAGTTTCGTGTCCATTGCCATTTTCTTGGTTTCACTTTTTTTGTAAATCGTTTCAATAAAACCGTGCTTTCTTGGAGTCATTACCAATAAATCCATTTTATTCAATCTTGCAATTTCTTTTAGGCCATTGTGCACGTTGGGGTGGTTAAAATCATAGAACTGATGGTCTATGTCAGCAAATATTTCCTTCAATTTTTTTAAAACAACACTTTGATTAGGATTCACAGGATGATCTATCACATGTACAATGTGGAGCTTGGCTCCTGAAATATTGGCAAACTTCTTCAAAATATCTATTGATTCCAGGCTTTCAAACTCCTTGAAATCAGCGGCAAACATGATGTTCTTAATTGATGTATGCTTTGCATCATCAGGTATGATAAGTAATGGTACATCTATCGAATTAACCAATGAAGATGCATTAGTTCCAAGAAATTTTTCACGTTCAGTAGAAATCTGGCTTCCTAAAATGACCATATCAATCTTTCCATCCTGATCAAGTTCTTTCAGCATTTCGGGCATGAAACTATGTTCTATTAAAAATGAAGTATTCACTAAACTCAATGCTGGAACCTTCTTCAAAATTTCAATTTTACGTTCATACGCGGTCGTACTGTATTCAACATCAGACGCAGAACCAAATTCAAGTGCTGTGGATTGAAAGCAATGCAGGATTGTAATATCTGCTCCAATCATTTTAGCAAATTCAGCCGCATACATCAAACCCACATATGCGCTTTTTGAAAAGTTGAAAGGAACGCATATTTCTCTGATTGATGTTTTATTTTTGATTATCACTTCATCAACATAGTTAATTTCATAGCCTAGCATAGCTTCAGAGTTTGTTGTTTCGTCATATTTATGGTTTTTTTACATCGATTTGACTCATGCAGATCATGTTGAAAAATGATTTAGGCTTTGTTTCCTATAATTTTCAGATAATGGCCAGGCAAATTTTAGTAATCCTTTCCCTTGTGTTATGCTGTTATTCCAACATTTATGCCCAGGATGCCAAGAGGTTTGAAAAAGAGATAAGCAATTATCTCAAAGAAGATGCCTCCGGAATTCCGGCCAATCCTATCCTGTTTGTTGGCAGTTCAACAATTCGAATGTGGAAGGATCTTGAAGTCTATTTCCCCAACAAGAATATTATCAACCGCGGTTTCGGAGGATCACAAATGAGTGATCTGCTCTATTATGCCAATGACTTAATCCTTAAATACAAACCTGTTAAAGTTTTTATTTATGAAGGAGACAACGATCTCGCCGCTGGTGAAAAGCCAAAAAAAATTCAGAAGGAAACAAAAAAACTTGTCAACCAGATATGGAAGAACCTACCAGAGACTGAAATTGTACTGATATCTGCAAAACCAAGCCTTGCACGTTGGGGTTTGAAGGATAAGTATATCGAACTCAATCAATTATTTGAGAAATACTGTGCCGACAATGCCCGGGTCACTTTCGCCAGTACCTGGTCGATTATGCTTAAGGACGGAATAGTAAGGGATGATATTTTTATTGAAGATGGCCTGCATATGAACAAGACCGGTTATGATCTATGGGCTGAAGTCATCGGAAAATTTTTATGATTGAACCTAAAATCAGGTTCAATGTTTTTGTCCAACTAACATTTTTCTCATTACTCATTGGAGTAATTTTCATTGCCTTTTCACAAAAAGGAGATGCTGTTATTCTTTTTAACAAACTCCATAATCCATTTCTTGATTCATTTTTTAAATATTATACATTCCTGGGTTCAGGATGGGTTATGGTCTTGGCAGCAGGGTTTTTCCTGTTTTATCAATTTAGACTATCTCTTCTAACGGTAGTCATTGGTCTATTTCAAACAATAATTACGGGCCTTTTCAAGATGATCATTTTTTCTGATGCCCCCAGGCCACTAACCTGGCTTAAGGATCAATATCCTTTGGATTTGGTGGAAGGCGCTGTCCAACTTTATTACCGAAGCTTTCCTAGTGGCCATTCGATGACCGCCTTCTCATTGGCAACCCTTTTTGCCCTTATGACAAATAATAAGCTTGCTCAGCTTACTTTGTTCATCTACGCCTTCTTTATCGGGGTGTCGCGGATATACCTCTCCCTTCACTTTTTGTCCGATGTTGTTTTTGGAGCCGTATTCGGCTTAATTGTAACGTTTTTGGGGATTTATCTATACTATAAACTGACCCTTTTTCAAAATTACAGGCTTAGCGGGAAACTGTAATCTCAGATTTTTCACGAAGCACCGCTGTTGTTGTTTGCTCGAAAAGATTTTGTTGGATTAATACTGTATCGAGATTAAGTCCATATAATTCATTTAGAACATTAGAACGGGTAATAATTATTGCATTGTCCTGTGTATTGAGATATTTTTCTATTTGATTAACCTGATCAAATACAGGTATTGACTGATTGAGATAGAAACTGAACGCAGGATTAAAAATATAGAAACTAGCCACATTTGATTCCTCATCAAGATAGTCTCCTGCCATTTTCACTGGATTCAAATCATCAATCTTTGGTACAAATTCAATAAACGCTATTCTGATAGAAAATATGAAAGCTAAAATAAATATAGCAATTCCTGGAATTAGCTTGTTGTACAAAAGCATCGCTCCTCCAGTTAGTACTCCAAAAATTATCGGCATAGCGGACCATAAACCCTCAACCAAAAGATTCGAATAATTTTCATTATCTAAGAGATAACCTAATAATAACGGAATAATCATTGCAAATGCCATCAGAATAATAATCCATAATTTTTCGATGGCATGAGGTGTTTTAGTTTTTGAGAGGTAATTGCCTATAACAATTGCAACAAACGGCAATGCCGGAGATACATAATTCGGCAACTTAGTTGCTGAGATCATAAATATCAAAAGTATCAGACCTACTGTGAGCAAACTCAGCAGAATAAAATCATTGGCCCTGTCTTTTATAGCTTGTCCAATGGCCGAGATGCTGAAAATTCCCAATGGGAGTGCCATTATGAGCAGATATCCCATAGGAAGAAGAAAAAATCCACCATGCCCCTCCAAAGGGTTAATAAAACGATTGTAATTATGGTCAACAAAAAACCCTTCAACCCATGCCCAATCAGTCATAAATCCCACACTTAAGTACCAGGGTAACGTTAATATCAGGAAAATTGCAAGACCATGATGCGGTCTCAAATCTTTGATCCATTTTAATTTCACGCCATTTCTAATCACACCAAAAGCTAAAGCCACACCTCCAGGAATAATGACACCGATTGGGCCCTTTGTAAGCATAGCCAGTGCACAGGCTATATAAAATGAATAGATCCAAACAGGTTTATTGTAATTATAGCCTTCATAAAATGAAAAAATAGCCAAAACAATAAGAAAGATTAGGTATGGATCAGGAACTGCCAGGTGAAATTGTAGCATAAAACCTATTGAGGAAATTAAAGCTAAAGAGATAAATACGGCGGACCTTATTCCAAGATATCTTTGACTAAAAAGATAGACCGCTGCAAGTGTTAACACACCAAAAAAAACTGAAAAAAATCTTGCTGCGAACTCATTTACTCCAAAGAATGCATATGCAAGACGCATGAAATAATAATGAAGAGGTGGTTTATCCATTCTCAATTCTCCATTGAAAGTCGGTATGATCCAACTACCAGATTCCATCATTTCCCTGGCGCACTGTGCATTCTTTGCTTCATCCAAGAGATAGATTGAATGTCCCCCAATATTCGAACTCAGAACAATTGAACCCAGGGCAATTACCATTGCCAATAATCCTATCCACAAATAATCTTTCACGTCAACAATTCTTTAACTGGCAAAATAATGAGAGTATTTTTGGTAAGTGAAAGGAATACTCAAAATTGAACAAATCAACACTAATATCTATTTTTCTACTAATTGTATCTATAGAGGTAATAGCACAAACAGATTCGATTAAAACAAATTCATTCGCCATTTATCCTGCTTTCGGGTATCAACCTGAAACAAAGACTCAACTTGGAGCAATCGTGATATGGGTATTTAAAAAAAAGCAAAGTGATGATTCAAAGTTTTATCGCCCAACTACAATATCGCCATTCTTCCTTTATACATTAAAAAAACAAGTTCTGTCAGCTATTGATGCGGACATTTATTTTAATAATGGATACAATTTAAATGCTATTGCACGATATTTTAACTATCCTGACAACTACTATGGGATCGGTAACAGCAACGAAGCTGACGACTTTGAAAAGTATACCAACCAATTTGTTCAGTTAGAAGGTAGATTGTATAAACCATTCAACGAACGAACTTTTGTTGGATTAACATTTGACCTGCAAAACAACCAGTTAAGAAAATTTGAACCAGGTGGTAGATTAGAAAGTGAAGTTATCAATGGAAAATCAGGGGGGGTGCATATCGGGATAGGTCCTGCATATAGATACGATTCAAGAGATAATACATTATTCCCTTCCGGTGGGATGCTCATAGCCGCGGAGATTTTAATAGTTCAACTCGGCAACTTCCACTATGCTAATTTCTATGTTGATCTAAGAAAATATTTGAAGATCAATAATGACAAGAATATTATCGGTTTCCAATTTTCATCGAGGTTTATAGCTGGAAATGACGTTCCGTTCTATAAATTACCTCAGCTAGGTGGTGAAAATCGTTTAAGAGGAATACAAAACGCAAGCATTTATCGTGATAGAAATTCTGTCTTTTTGCAAACCGAATATCGACGCCATTTATTCTGGCGATTTGGAGCTATAGCATTTGCCGGTGTTGGCGATGTGGCTCATACAGTGGGGGATTATAATTTATCTGACTTAAAATATGTTGGTGGCTTGGGTTTAAGATTTGCTGCTATAAAAGATCAAAAACTTAATATCAAATTTGATTTGGGTTTTGCTAAAGGAAATCAATCCGCCTTTTACATCGGGATAAAGGAAGCCTTCTAATCAACCCCCAACCTCCTGCCCCATTAGGAAGGCCTTCATATAGTCATTGAGATCGCCATCAAGTACATTTTGTACATCAGTACGCTCTACTCCTGTCCGGTTATCCTTAATAAGCTTGTATGGGTGCAAAACATAATTCCTGATCTGCGAACCAAAATCAACCCTCATCTTTGAGCTTTCAACCACATCTCTTTCTGCATTCTTCTTCTCTACTTCCAATTGATACAACCGTGACTTTAACATCTCAAGTGCTTTCTCCCGGTTCTGATGTTGGCTCCTTTGCTGTTGACATTCTATAACAATACCAGTGGGTGCATGTTTTACGCGAACTGCCGTTTCAACCTTGTTTACATTTTGACCTCCCGCTCCACTGGATCGAAATGTATCCCAACTAATGTCCGCCGGGTTAATTTCTATTTCAATGGTATCATCAACAACGGGATAAGCAAAGATCGAAGCAAAAGAAGTATGTCTCCTCCCTCCGGAATCGAAAGGTGATATTCTTACGAGGCGATGGACACCAATTTCCGATTTCAGATAACCGTAGGCAAATGGCCCCTCAATCTCAAGCGTTGCTGACTTGAGACCAGCAACATCACCCGGTTGATAGTGGATTTGTTTTACGCTGTATCCTTGACTTTCACCCCACATGATGTACATGCGCATTAGCATTTCAGCCCAATCCTGACTCTCAGTCCCTCCAGCCCCCGGATTGATCTCAATAATGGCATTCAACTGGTCTTCATTATTGCTTAGCATGCGCTTAAATTCCAGCTCATCTATGGCTGCAAGTGCTTTAGCAAATTCAATATTTACCTCTTTAGATGTCGCTTCTCCCGAATCAAGAAACTCATTTATGGTTTCCAGATCCTGAAATGCGGTATTCGCTTTCGCAAAATGGTCAGTCCAGACCTTTTTTGCTTTTATCGTTTTCAGGAATGCCTCGGCCTTTTTGGGATCATTCCAAAAATCAGCCTGTGTAGTAATTGACTCTTCTTCGCGAATTTCTTCAATTCGACGATCGTAGTCAAAGATACCCCCTCAAAGCCTCAATCCTGGCTTTCAAGTCTTTCAATTCTTCAATGGTCATATTTTACGGCTGATTGTTTTAGATTCTGTATACCCATCCATGAACATCCTCCACCTTTCCGGTTTTGATGTCATCGAGGGTTTTCAAAAGTTTAGGGGCTAATTCCCAGGAGTCAACTGATGGAAGATTATAATCTGCACCTTCATATCCTATAGATTTTATTGGAGCTATAGTCGCTGCTGTCCCAATTCCAAATGCTTCATTTAGATTGCCGGAATTAATTGCAATCATCAAATCCTTAATTGAAAGCTTTCTCTCTTCAACCTCTATTCCCCATTCCCTGGCAAGGGTGAGTATGCTGTCTCTCGTTATACCGTTTAAAATAGTATCCCCGGTAGGTGCGGTAATAAGGGTCCCATCAATCAGAAAGGCAACATTCATTGTGCCTGATTCCTCTATATATTCATGGTGAACACCATCGGTCCAAATTAATTGGTTATAACCTTCCTTTTGGGCTAGCGTGGCAGGGTACAAAGCAGCCGCATAGTTACCGGCAGTTTTTGCAGCACCAACCCCTCCTGCTGCGGCTCTTGTAAAGTGAGTTTCTATTTTAACTGTTACAGGTTCGGTATAATAAGCTCCTACAGGACTTGTGAATATCATGAAAGCATATTCCTCCGAAGGTCTAATTCCAATATATGGATCCATCCCAAAACATACGGGGCGAATGTACAAGGAGGTACCTGGTTTTGAAGGAACCCAATCCCTATCAATTCTAAGTAGCTCGGTCATTGTGGCCATAAACATTTCTTCACTTACTGGAGGAATGCACATCCTTTCAGCGCTTTTTATCATTCTACGAGCATTAGCCTCTGGTCTAAACACCAGGATATCTCCATTCTTAGCTCGATTAGCTTTAAGGCCTTCAAATACAGATTGACCATAGTGAAGCGTCGTATTTGCAGGGCTAATACTCAGATTACCGAAAGGTTTTATCACCATATCCTTCCAATATCCTTTCTTAAAATGAGCCATAAACATGTGATCAGAATAGACTTTTCCAAATTGAATATTGTTTTCATCAAACTCAGTTATCCGCGAATGACCAGCCCTTTCAAATGCAATGTCCAACGTTTCTATCATGACCTCATATTTACTGTTAGCTTACAAAAGTAAAAAATAAGAAATTGTCAATGCATATATTAACTAATTATTTGGAGATTTGCAGAGGGATTTTAATCCGAATTTGTTATTCGGTGATTAAATTGACATTCGATATTCGGACAAATATTGCATAATCCCCTGTCCATTAACCTTTTATCTAAAAGTCATTTGTTGCCAAAAATTATAGACTGCTGAGTTTAATAACATGGTTGACAAAAAATCAAGATTCTCGAGTACTATTAGTATCAAAAATAGAAGGGCAAGCTTTGAATTTGAGTTTATCGACAAATTCGAAGCTGGGTTGGTACTGCACGGAACGGAGATCAAGTCAATTCGGGAAGGGAAAGCCGGTTTGCAGGAGGCATACTGCTATTTTAAAGCATCCGAACTCTTTGTGAGAAATATGAATATTACCCCCTATTCACAAGCAAGCCACTTTAACCATGAGGCCAAAAGAGAACGAAAGCTTCTAATGAAGAAAAAAGAATTAGAAAAACTCAAAACAAAATCCGAAGAAAAAGGGCTTTCAATTATTCCTACTAAACTTTTTATTAATTCAAAAGGATTGGCAAAGCTCAATATTGCCCTTGCAAAAGGAAAGAAACTAAATGATAAACGGGATAGTATCAAAGAGAAAGACCTCCAAAGGGAGATGGACCGGACATCCCATTAATCTTTTGAAATTGGACTATTATCCTAATTCTGTCCTAATTTTATGACCGCCAAGAGTAGTTAAAGTCCTTAAATGTGATCTAAGAGCGCTCCAAAAAGTAGGTTCACAGTTATAGGGCAATCCAAATTCCAAGGCCGTTTTTTCTACAATCTTAGCTATTTTAGAATAATGAATATGGCTAATATGAGGAAATAAGTGATGTTCAACCTGGTGGTTTAGTCCCCCTGTAAACCAATGTGTAAATTTGCTTCTGGGAGCAAAATTTGAAGTAGTCATTAACTGATGTACTGCCCAACTATTTTCAATATTACCCGATTTATCGACGATTGGATGCTCCACATGCTCAACCACATGCGCCAACTGAAAAACAGTACTTGTTATTATACCAGCCACTATATGGACAATCAAAAATCCAATAGCTATTTGCAAAATGGAGTAATCTGTTACTATATAAGGCAAACCAACAATCAATATAAGATATGTCGCTTTGGTGAATATCAATTTAATCATTTCCCTGACTGGTTTTTTTCCTTGCCGTACTGTTTCTCCTGTTTTATTATACCTGGCCAATTGCCGGAAATCCTTAACCATGAAAGACAAGGTCATTAATCCATAAAGTGGGAGTGAATAGAAACGTTGGAATGCGTGAATTTTTCGCCGACGAGATTGAGGTGACAATCGAACAACAAAACCTTTGGTGCTAACATCCTCATCCACATTGTACACATTTGGATAGGTATGATGAAGTACATTATGCTGAATCTTCCAGTTAATGGCATTTCCACCTAAAAGGTAAATAGAGCTGCCAAAAAGGTTGTTCACCCACTTCTTACTTGAAAAGGCCCCATGAAGCGCATCATGCATAACAGACATGCCGACTCCAGCAATCCCAATTCCCATAAGCACAAGTAATGGGATCGCAATAAGAATAGATGGACTAAAACTCAGAACAATAATATATGGAAGCATCAGAATACTGAGTAATACCATTGATTTGGCAATTAGCCCAATATCTCCCTCTTTCTTCAAATCATTTAATTTGAAATATTGATTGACCCTGTTTTGCAGTATATCAAAAAATTGAGTCTCTTTATTCTTAGTAAATTTGGGTCGAATTTTCATAAACGCTGGTATAAGCATTCTACCGTTATGGTCTTTAATAAGGGTAACAAAATAACCCTATTCGGATTTAGTACTTTCTATTCAAAATTTCTGCCAGTACGACAGCCTTTTTTCCCCCTTCCCCTGAAGAGAGCATTTCTTGAATTTTCTCTACAAATTCATTGTCTTCATCTAAATCGTTCTGATATGGTTTAAATCCTTTTAGCCGAGTTCCTTCCTGTTCTTCATTATTTCCGGAGTACTTCGCAGCTTCATCAATTGATTTTTGAAAAATCTCCCTCGACTCATTATCTGGTCGTATTTTATCATAATTAATAATTTCAGTCGCTTGCCTTGCTTCAGGGATCTTCTCTGTTTTTTGAGGTTGCTCTGGATTTCCAAATTCCTTGAGAAGATCTTCGAAAGTAACCTTTGGTCTTTCCGATGCACTTTCAGCTTCATCAACAGTGTCGGGTAACATTGGCTTTTTTCTAGCCTTCATCACTTTCGACAAAATGTAAATCACGGCAAGAACTACATAAAATATGTTTTCAATATCCATATACCACTAAAATTAGCCTAAACGAATATCGTATCAAAATCCAGACTATTATTGTTAATTCAGAATAGCACCTGTACCATTAAGAAATAATGGTACAAGAGCTATTCACGTCTTATATAAACAAGCTATTGTCAGAATCCTTGAAATCCAATTGAATGGCTAAACCAAAAATAATTTTAATTTTGCTTGCTCCGGTTGGCCAGAAAACTCACCGCTAAAATGCAATATGTTATTAACCAAATTAGAACTCAAGGGCTTTAAGAGCTTCGGAGATAAAGTTACTATCAATTTTGATAAGGGAATAACAGGGATTGTCGGACCTAATGGATGTGGAAAATCCAATATAGTCGATGCCATCCGTTGGGTGCTAGGTGAGCAGAAAATAAGATTGCTGCGTTCAGAGAAGACGGAGAATATCATTTTCAATGGCACAAAAAAGAGAAAAGCTACCAACCTCGCTGAGGTATCATTATCCTTTGACAATACCAAAAATCTCTTGCCTACAGAGTATTCTCAGATTACCATAACCCGCCGCTACTATAGATCTGGAGAAAGTGATTATCAGCTCAATGGGATTACCTGTAGATTAAAAGACATTACCAATCTCTTTCTTGATACCGGTATTGCGTCAAATAGCTATGCTATCATCGAATTGAAAATGGTTGATGATATACTCAACGACAAAGATAATTCCAGAAGGGCACTCTTTGAAGAAGCAGCTGGGATTTCCAAATTCAAGCTCCGAAAAAAAGAAACCCTTCGCCGGTTAGACGACACCGATATCGATCTTGAAAGAGTAGCGGATCTTCTTTTTGAAATTGAGAAGAACTTAAAATCCCTTGAGAAACAAGCTAAACAAACTGAACGTTATTTTAAACTCAAAGAAAACTACAGGGAGTTAAATGTTCAAATTGCTCGAATTACCATAGCAGAGCACAGAAGTTCATTTGAAAAAATAACCAAAGAAATTGCAATTGAAAATGACAAAAAGGTTGCTTTTTCGAATCAAGTCGCTGAAAATGAGGCCTCCATCCAAAAAGCCAAGACTGAGCAAATCAGAAGAGAAAAACTCTTGTCCTCAAGACAAAAAGCTTTAAATGACCATGTTCATAGCATACGGCAATATGAAAGTGAGAAAAAAGTAAAGAATGAAAGATTACATTTTCTAACGGATAAATCCGACAGTCTCAAAGAACAATTAGATCAGGATAAAAAAAGTAATGACCGGTCGTCATTCTCAATAAAAAGTCTTGAACAGGAAAAATCGACAGCTGAAAATATACTTAAAGAAAACGCGATCGAAGTTGATCGTTTGAAACTGCAATGGGATGAAGAAAAAGAGCGGACAATTGAGCTTCAAAATGAAGAGAATGATGTGCATGAAAAATACCGCTCGAAACAGGAGGAAGTTTTTCAACTAAATAAATCACTAGAAATAAAAAGAATACAATCAAGCTCACTAATTCGGGAATTAGAAAAAGCGACAAGCGATTCTTCAAGCCATATAGAGAGCATCGATGAATTTGTTACGAAATTAAAAGAAACAACCCAAGCCAGAGATGACAAAGGAAAAGTCTTAGAGAAACTTAAGCAATCAGAAGAAGATCTTCAATTGAGGATTCAGTCGAAGGAAAAAATAATTGAAACAATAAGAGAACAATTAAATCAAACAAACCGAAAACTTGATGCACTCCAAAATGAGTACAGCCTTACCAAATCTATGGTTGACAACCTTGAATGGTTTCCAGAGGCTATAAAATTTCTGAAAAAAAACCAGCAATGGGCAAAAAATGCGCCATTGCTCTCCGATCTGATCACCTGCCCCGAACAATACCGCGTTGCCGTAGAAAACTACCTCGAACCCTGGATGAATTATTACATTGTTGAAGCCGAGGATCAAGCTTTTCAGGCAATCAATTTGTTGAGTGATGCTGCAAAAGGAAAGGCTCACTTTTTCATTCTTGATAAAATAAAAGATTTTAAATCCTATCCCGGAAAAATTATTGATAATGCTGTCGCCGCAACTGAAGTGGTTGAGTATGACGGGGAATACAAAAAACTTGTTTCTTATTTACTCGACAAAGTATACATTTCAACAAATCATTTCAGTAAGCTTCCAACCGATGATGAGCTTGTCTTTATAACTCAGAATGGACAGGTTTCAAAAAGAAAATTTAGCATTTCAGGCGGTAGTATTGGTTTGTTCGAAGGAAAACGTCTTGGTAGGGCAAAGAACCTGGATATGCTCAACCAGGAAATAAAAGCACTTGCCAAGAAGCTGAACAACATTACCAGCAATCTTCAGACCGAGCAAAAAGACCTGGAAATTCTGCGCAACAGCGTAAGGAAAGATCAGCTTGAAAATTTGCAAATCGAACTGACCCATATCAATGAAACTCATATCTCTATCAAAACAAAGCATGAGCAACTGCAACAACTTCTCACAACCCAGAAAACCAGAAAAGAGGATATTGCGGACCAAATAGCCAGTCTGGAAAAGGAAATCAAAAAACTAATTCCTCTATCTGAATCCGAGTCAGAAATTCTGAAAAGATTGGAGGATTTATACAACGAAAAAACCAGAAATCTTAAAGCTGTTAATGAGGCTTTATCCAGGAAATCTAATGACTATAATCAGCAGAATATCATCTATCACCAACTTCAGAATGATCTCAAGAGTGTTGTTCAAGAAATAGGTTTTAAGCAAGCGACTTATGAAAGCAGTAAGGAACGGATCAATAGTAATCAACAAGAACTGATTAAGACAGGGGAAGAAATACAAAAAATCATTCAGTCCACAGAAAGCAATGACGAGGAATTAATTGCAATGTATAAGGAGAAGGAGGCCATCGAAACTACCGTTAATAATGCTGAAAAAGATTACTATGCAATACGTGGTGACATTGACCAATTTGAAAAGAACCTACGGGATATTCAACGAAATAAGGAGTTATCAGACACGTTGATCATGGAGTTACAAAATTCACTTAATGACACAAAGTTGGGTTTAAACTCCGTGAAAGAAAGACTCTCAGTCGAGTTTGGCATTGATCTGGATGAATTGATTAAAGGAGAAGAGAAAGCACAAGAGCCCGGTGAACAGGAATATGAGCTACGGGAAAAGGTTCAGAAAATTAAAAATCAAATGGAAAATATCGGCCCCATAAACCCCATGGCGATGGAGGCCTATGAAGAAATTAAAGAGCGCCATGATTTCATCACATCGCAAAAAGAAGATTTATTGAAAGCCAAAGCATCACTGCTCACAACAATTGCTGAAATAGACACTGTGGCAAAAGCCACTTTTATCGATGCCTTTGAAAAGATAAAGATTAATTTTATTGAAGTCTTCCGAACATTGTTTTCAGAAGAAGATGATTGCGACTTGCGACTATCAAATGAAGATGATCCTTTGGAATCTGGAATCGATATTATTGCTAAACCCAAGGGTAAACGTCCATTAACAATCAGCCAGCTTTCCGGAGGAGAAAAAACCCTTACAGCTACCTCGCTTTTATTTGCGATTTACTTGTTGAAGCCGGCACCCTTTTGCATCTTCGACGAAGTTGATGCACCGCTGGATGATGCGAATATTGATAAGTTCAACATTATCGTTCGCAAGTTTTCTAAAGAGTCACAATTTATCATTGTCACCCACAACAAAAGAACCATGGCCAGTACAGACATTATTTATGGAATTACAATGGTTGAAGAAGGAGTTTCCCGCGTGGTACCAGTTGATTTAAGAGAATTGGTAGATTAGCACAGATTCTCATATTGATTATTCTTTGATGCAAACTATCTTTAAGGAGATTTGAAAAAAAATGCTGAATTATGTCGGGATGTACGTCGTGTAGTACTTTAACTACACCAGAAGGAAAAGTTGCTGGGTGTCAAAACAATGGAGGTTGTTTGACTGGTGGATGCAATAAGTTAAATGTATTTGACTGGCTAACCAATATGGATATCCCTGTTCACGAATCTTTTAATGTCGTCGAGATTCGGTTCAAAAATGGGCGCAAAGAATTCTTTAGAAACATCAATCGCCTTGATCTGAATACCGGAGATGCTGTAGTTCTGGATGTGCCAAATGGCCATCATATCGGGTATGTCTCTCTTCAAGGGGAATTGGTAAGGTTACAGATGTTAAAAAAAGACACACCTGATGACGAAAACGTCAGGGAGGTTTATAGAATTACGACGCAAAAAGATCTGGAGAAATTTGAAGAGGTCAGAAATAAAGAGAACTCTACTCTTTATCGTACGAAACAAATCATCGAAGACCTCAAAATTGAGATGAAACTCACAGACGTGGAATACCAGGCTGATAATACGAAAGCTACTTTTTTCTACTCGGCCGAGGAGCGAGTGGATTTTAGGGAGCTTATTAAAATTTTAGCATCTGAATTCAAGATCAGGGTGGAGATGAAACAAATCAGCCCTCGACAAGAGGCAAGCAGATTAGGTGGCATCGGTTCATGTGGCCGGGAACTTTGTTGTTCGACCTGGCTCTCAGATTTTAAAAGCGTTTCCACTTCAGCAGCCAGGTATCAAAACCTCTCACTTAATCCAGGTAAATTATCAGGTCAATGCGGCCGTCTAAAATGCTGTTTAAATTATGAACTTGAAACTTACATGGAGGCCTTGCAGGACATTCCTGAAATAGAGAAACCACTTTTGACTGAAAAAGGGGCAGCCAAACTTCAAAAAACGGACATTTTTAAAAAAATTATGTGGTTTGGTTATTCTGACGAAAATAATTGGCATGCCGTCCCAGCTAGTCGTGTTAAAGAAATTATTGCCTTGAACGAAAAGGGTAAGAAGCCCGCGAGCCTATCATTGGATTTCGAAGGAGGTGATGAACATGATACCTTAAATAGCGATTTGGAAAGGCTCGACAGAAAATATAAGAACAAGGGTAAGGGTAATAAAAACCAATCAAGGAACAGAAATAAAAATAGGAATTCCAAAACGAGAACAAATTGAAATTTCTAACTCAAATTTTAATTACATGTCTTCTTTTTGGTGTATTTTCTTGTGATTCATCTCGTGTTTATGAAGAAAATGCGGTTTTGGAAACCCCCTACTGGGTAAAAGGACAATCCTTAGAATTCCAATTTGCAATTGATGATAAATCGAGCAACCATGACCTGATTTTCAACATCAGGAATTCACTTTCCTATCCATTTCAAAACATCTACATCCAATATATCCTAAGTGATAGCCTCAATCAAGAAATGATGGCTGAAATGAAGGAATTCTATTTGTTTGATCAGAAAACCGGTGAACCTCTTGGCGATGGTCTTGGCGATTTGTTTGACAATTCTTTTCCTCTTTATGAGGGCTATAGTTTCAAGAATACAGGTCGCTACTCCATCAAACTCGAACAATTTATGAGAATTGATTCCCTACCCATGATTCTTTCAGTGGGCATTAGAGTTCAAAAGTCAGAACAATAATCAAATTGGAGCTTTAGTTGGTCATGCCGATTTAGTCAGGAAGACTTCACTGGCGCCGTTACCACTTCCCTTTCTTTTGGACTTAATCATTTTTCCAAATCTGTAATCAAGAATAGCTCCCATAATTATTGCAGTCGCAATCACAGCTGGAAGTGCTATTCTATCATTATAGTCTTTTAAAAAAATCGCTATACCCACGAAGGACAGATTAATCATAATGAGTATTACGGTAGCACCAGCGTGTTTATACCCCAGGTTAAGCAATACATGATGGAGATGATTTTTATCAGGACTCATTGGCGACCTGCCGGCCATAATCCTCTTAATAAAAACTCTGATTGTATCATACAATGGTACGACTATAATAGCCACCCCAGTCGCTATACTACCGTTAAATTTGTAGGAAGACTCAAGCAAATAATAATTGGTATCAATAAATAAGATGGTTGAAGATGCTATGAAAAACCCGAGAAGCAAGGACCCTGTGTCGCCCATGAAAATCTTCGACGGTGCCCAATTGTAATTTAGAAATGCGAGGTATCCCCCGGCAAAGGCAAAGCAAAAAAATGAATAATACATCTTACCTACCAGCATGAACCACGTACCAAAAAACAGAATTGAAATCATCCCAAGTGAGCCTGCGAGACCATCAATGCCATCAATTAAGTTGAAAGCTGTAGTCGGTAACTTACAATGCAGAGAAATTGGCAATTAGGAATGCAGCGTTTTTGGCGACAAGAGTGCACAACTTTTGTAAAGATATACTTCTACTTTTCTTGCTCAAAGAAAGTTTTCCGGTTTTCCATTCTGTAGCTTTTTCCTGCCAGGTTCATGATATCACACCGGTATAGGAGACGGTCAAGAAGAGCCGTTGCCAGCACCTCATCATCAAGCATCTTTGCCCACTCGGTTGGTTTCTTATTGGTAGTGATAATAAACGAGGTATTTTCATAGAGTTGATTGATAAAGTTGAACAGGTTCACTGCCTGGTTTTTCTCGATAGGAAAGAGCATGATGTCATCAATTACAATAAGGTTGGCTTTGGAAAGGCGTTTATACTCGGCTAAGGCTGTCCGGGTAACATCTTTCATTTTGAACATATTGACCAGTTCCTCCATTGTCCTGAAGTAGGCTTTGTATCCTTTCTGAACGGCATCACTACAAAGCCCTGCTGCGATATATGTCTTACCGGTACCCGAAGGCCCCATCAGCATGATGTTGTAGCCCTGATCCAGCCAGTTGAGCTCTCGGAGCTGGTTGATCCGGTTTTTGTGAATCCCATTTTCAAAAGAGTAATCATAGTGATCAAATTTGCTGTTATGTGGCAACCGTGCTGTTTTAAGCCTTCTTTGCACTTCATTGTGGTGCCGGTGTTCTGCTTTAGCCTGGAGCAGGCGGAGGGTATACTCCATAAAACCGGTCCCACCGGACTCTGCTTCCTGTATAAGCGCATCCAACTGGTTGCTGATACCTGTGGTCTTGAACTGTCTGCAATGGTCCGTGATTTGTTGTTTTAGATTGTTCATTGGCTTTTTCTGGTTTAAATGACATGAAGAAGCGATTGCCCCTTCATGGCATGGTGTTATTGATTTTTGATGGTGTTAAAAAAGTGATTCGTAATCTTTTATTGAACTGGTATTGGGTTGAAGCTGGGCACCCTCCGGAATGTTTCCGTTCAGTGGGTTGAGTTTGACAACTTTTGCTTCTGTTTTTCTGGGTTCCTGGCTCGACAGGATGCTTTTAAAATCAGTAGCGCTGTAGATTTTATTGGAAAGGCAGTATTCAAGCGTTTTACCGGCCACATCAGGAGCTGTAGAAGCAAGTACTTCCCTGATCATCATGAGCTGATCCCTGATGTATCGAGGTTTATCATCTCGTATCATTTTTAACCATTCTTTGCCTTTTTCTGCATCCGGGAATAAACTGCTCACCTGCTGTATCATTTTATCTATAGCTGCGGTTTTGTCCCTTTTATGGTCGGTATTAGTGACTTTGGCACCTTTGCCTATGGCCACTTTATGACGGCAGATTTCCTGCTGGCCTTGTGGATCAGAGAGGATCAAATATCCTTGTTCAATATGTAGGGCCACCAATGTGCCTTTGCCCTGATAAGTACCCAGGGGCAATGAATAAAAATTGCTTTTGTAGGAGATGGTGTTGTCCTTTCTTACTGCGTAAGTAGAGATAGAAGCTACTCTGGTGGCGTAGACATGATAAGGCTTTAAAAAAGACCTTTCCACACTCAACTCATCATAAGGCACTTTTCCGGTAACTGCATGTGGCAGGGCATTAGCGGTGCGGCCAAGCCAGCCCATGGCTTCATCATTGAGGGTTTCGATATTGTGAAAGGTGCGGTTGTAAAGAAAATTTTGTTTTACATACTTGACCACATTTTCCACTTTCCCTTTGCTTTGTGGATCTGCCTTTCGGCAAAAATGAAGCGTAAAGGATTGGCCCCTGGTGTAGGCACGAAAGGCATCGGTGAGAATGATATCCCCACTGTTTTCACTCACAATAAACACCTTGTCCTGGTCGTAGACGATTTCATCTGTAATGCCCCCGATGTATTCAAAAGCTTTTTCGTGGGCCAAAATGGCCAGCTCGGAGGTGAAATGGCTGTCTATGAACCAGACGTATTTGAAGCGGGACCGGGATAACACCATGGTCAAGAAGAACACCTTCACACGGTTGCCTTGAGTAGTACGCATGTTGTACTGCCCAAAGTCTACCTGCGCCTGTTTGCCGTAAGGAAGTTCTTCTACAATCTGGAATTGTCGCTCTACTGTCACCACCGGCAGACGGTGTTTTTCCCGTACCCAGCCCACAAAGTTGAACACGGTTTTTGGGGATACGGACGGTAGGTCAGTGTACCGCTCTTTAAGCCAGTCATGCATCTGGGCGGCAGAAGTATCCCTAAACTGTTCCAGACGTTCCCGGACAAAATCTTCATAGGGAAGCAATATCTTTTTGCGGTTTGATTGTTGGATTAGGAAGTGCTCATAATCCTGTTCGCTCATCAAAAGATACTTGCTGACAGTACGCCAGTTAAGCACAAGGTACTCACTGATCTGGGAGATGGAATGCCCTTCACGGTGCATTCGGTGAATTTCAAAATACGTCATAAATTTGGCTAAATACACATTCATTTTATTCGTCGGTTTGGTCGCCGGCGAAAGTAGTTTCAAACAGTTTCCGGGCATGCCCGGAAACTGTTTAACTGTGCATTCTTGTTGCCAATTTCTCTGTATTCTTATTTACCAATTTCTCTGTATTGTTATTTACCAATTACAAAAGCGTTGGTAACAACGATAAAGGTGAAAGTTGTTATGATCAAACTAGTCCAATATGGAATTTCATAAATACCAAATAACCCATACAAGGACGTAAAGCGTATATCGGCAAACAAAATTAGCAGTGCTGCTGGTATTAATTGACCTACCAGCTTTTGAGAGGCTTTTAAATTGATCAGGTCATCCCTCAAACCTAAAATAAAGGCAATAATCAATGACGCGATTAGAAATTTATATTCAGATATCTTTGGTATGGGAACCCAAAATAATATGGACAATAGAATGCCAAGGAAAATTGGAATCCCCCCCAGGGAGGGTGTAGACACCGAATGAATTTTTCTACCACCAGGGGCATCATGAAGCCTAAATTCATTGATCACGGTGATAGCAATAGGAAAAGTAAAGAAACTAATAACGAAGGCCGTGCCGAAAATCAGGAACTCCGAGTAATTCATGATAAATGCCTGTTAATAGGCGTTTTCGTTCCCGCGTAATACTGATATTACAGTTAAAATAATTATTTTAAGGTCAAGGAATAATGACCAATTCTTGACATAAAATTTATCAAGTTTTACTCTACCGTACATCTTGAAGAAACTGTCAGTTTCACCTCTAAAACCTTTGGCCTGTGCTAGACCCGTAACTCCGGGCTTTACGGCATGTCTTTGGATAAATCTGTCAATCTGAGGAAGAAATTCCTCATTTAATTTGATAGGGTGTGGACGTGGTCCGACGACGGACATATTACCCCTGAATACGTTGATAAACTGAGGTAATTCATCGATGCTGGACCGTCTTAAAAACTTGCCGAATTCAGTAATTCTCGTGTCTCCTTTTGTAGCCTGTTTTATATCGGCTTCAACGTTTAACGTCATAGTCCTAAATTTCCAACAATAGAAGTCCTGATTATTCTTGCCATGCCTTAGTTGTTTGAAGAATATCGGGCCTGGTGATTGTATCTTTATCAACATCCCGATGAGCGGAATCAACCAGGATAAAATAAAAATCATTACGATGGAAGCTACAGCAATATCAAATATTCGTTTTACTACGCGATTAACCTTGTCATCCAGTGGTATGGAACTAATATTAATAATCGGAATAGTGCCATAATTCTGAATCTGCATGTGTTTATCAGCAAAAGCACGTAAGTCAGAAACAACTTTTATTTTGATCAGATTATTTTCAGCAAAATCAATAAGATTCTTGACTTCTATGTTATATAAAGATGGCAGACAGCAAAATATGATGTCAGTTCCCTTCTGTACACTAAAATCATGAACATCCTTAATTGATCCAACTACTCCATTTCTGTTGGTCTGAGGATCGAAGAAACCCTGGAAACGGTAACCAAGATGAGAATTGACTGAAAAATATTTTCTTAATTCCTGTCCCATTTCTGTCATCCCGACAATAACAATATTGCGAAAATTGAACCCTCGCTGCCTTAAGTATCGAAGGAAATAAATGAAAGCTATCCTCCAACCTATAACTGAAAAGGAGAACAAAGTAATGGTATAAAAAATGTGCTCCCTTGAATACCAATAAGATTTAGTACTAACCCAATAAATAGAAACTGCAGCAATGAACCAAACAATTGCAATCACCACTTTCTTTACTGACTGTGTAAGAGTATAATCTCTTTGAATTTCGAATAAGTGGGAGAAATAAAAGACCAGCGACCAACAAAGGTTGAAAGTGATTATCAGGTTGATATGCTCCTGGTCGAATACTGACCATGAATCAAACTTTAAATACATCCCTATAAAAAAGGATATATTTAAAAGCAATAAATCTGTCAGATAAAAGCCTAAAGGGAAGTATTTAGAAAATCTTCTCCGCATAGTTGATCAAAAAAGAAACACGAAAGTAAAACCTTTTTATTGAACTTTAAATATATTGTAAATATTGTATTTTTCAAATTTTTATTTACATAATGCTAAGATTACGTGTTGCAGATGAAGCAAGATCTCATCTGTTATTTATAAGTTGGTCATGAATGAAGGATTCGACTCGTTTGGATAGTTTTGCAATAGAAGGTTCATCAAAAACAACAGTTACCGGGAAGTCCAACTGAATAGCTTCATTAATACGGGTCACTATCCGTATGGCTTGTAGTGACTGACCTCCAAGATCTAGGAAATCATCTGTAACCCCTATTTTTGTTATTCCCAGAACTTCTGACCAAATATCTGCTATTAGTTTTTCGATTTCATTTCTTGGTGCTATATACTCGGATGTTAACGCCTCGGCAGATTCGAAATGAGACATGGCATCTCGGTTAATTTTACCATTTTCATTGAGAGGCATTCCATTGATTCTGATAAATTGACGAGGAATCATAAACTCGGGTAACTGACTATGTAAAAAACCTTTCAGCTCAGCTCCATCAATTTCTTTTTCAGAAACATAATAAGCAATCAGACTTCTTTCATTGTTCTCTTTTTCAACATAACCTATTTCGTCCAATATTTGAAGTACTTCTTCTTCATTAATTTCCTCATTAATTTCTTCAAGAGCGGCATTACGGGTTTTGTGTCCTACACGAACATCCCAGCTATAGGGAAAAGCATAATTATTATAACCCAGAGTCTTCTTGTGTGTATATATTCCTACTTTATTAATAAGGCAATTAGTTGATCGTCCTGTATCGGTTGGGCGGATCCAGGGTAGTTTTTTATCCAGATATGTGAGCATTTCTTGGAGTTCGGCATCACAATATCTATAAAAATCAACATATTGAACTTTTTCAAAGGTTTGGTCATCCTTAAATATCGAAGTATCTATTAAGCGGGAGAATGTATCATTCATGCGATGGTATGCCTTTCTGGCGTCAAGAATGGTTTGGTCAATTTTTCCCGTGTCTATATTTTTTTTCCAAAAAAGTTCCTCCGTCAATCTTGTTTCAAAAAATTGTCCTCGTGAAAGACCAGTAACCACAAAGTGGATGCCTCTTTCCAGTGCTAACTGAGTACTTAGGGTATAAATTGTCTTGAAGCAACCATTGCAGACGTTACTATGCTTTTTAAGGCTGTCAACAAAAATCTCATTCATAGCTTCCGTTTGACCAAAAATGTGATCAACTCCTAATGAATTAACTACCCGGGTAATGTTATCCTTGGCTTGGTCTGAAATGTATCCATTATCAAGTGTATAGGCCAGTACATTTACCCCCATTTCCACTATTCGGGCTAAAGCATACGTGCTGTCTTTTCCTCCGCTAAATAACACAATACAGTCATATTGACTATCTCGGTCGTCTTTAGATTTACCTAACAGTTCTTTTAAATCTTCAATTGTTTTGAAATAGTCACTGACCCTTTCTTTATAAGCTCCAAAAGATGTGCAAAGGCTATAAATACCATTTTCATCAAACTTTATCTGAGGATAATTGGATGGTAATCCACACTTTTTACAATAATTGATACTCTCACCAATCTTAATTTTTTCCGTTATTTCTCTTAGACTGACAGCCGAATTTGATATCTCTGGATGCTTGTTAATTGAGTGTTCAATTTCTCCGGGTTCAATTCTAATTCCTCCTAATTTTAGTTGATCATCCGACCGGCCCAGATATTCTATTTTACCCTGCTGATTGACCCTGGCAAAATCCCCTGTCTTATACATCAAATGACCAGGTAAAAAAGGATTAGACATAAATTTTTCATTAGTAAGTTCTTGCTTCCCCCAATACCCATCTGCCAAACCGGTACCAGATAGGTATAATTCTCCCCGTACACCTATCGGTACCTCATTATAGTAATTGTCGAGTACCAAAGCACTTATATTTGGAATGGGCTCACCGATTGGTACTGACTTATTTGAAAAATCTAAAGGTTCGATTTTGTGAACAATGCAGCCTACTGTCGCCTCAGTTGGACCATACTCATTAAAAGTGTCGACCTCAGCGCCAAAGGATGAATAGGCTGATTGAGCCAAAGATGCTTTAAAATTCTCCCCACCAACAATTATTGTCTTTATAAGCGATTTCTTCAAATCTCTATCAACAATCAGTGCCAGATGAGATGGGGTCAATTTAATAATGTTAACTCTATTCTCGTCGATCACTCGGAGAATAGACAGGTCATTTTTAGATCCTTCTTCCTGATAGATTAAGATTTTTCCCACACAAATAAGCGGTAGAAAAATTGAGGTAATAGTTAAATCAAAGGCTACAGATGTGAATAAAGGAAAAATGGTGTTGTTATCAATTGAGTATTCTTTTTGAGCCCAGGACAGGTAATTCATGAGTGCTCCATGAGATACCATTACCCCCTTTGGTGCGCCGGTGGATCCCGAGGTATACATTATGTAAGCCAAATCTGTGGAGACAGGGCTCAATACTTCAAAATTGAGGCTATATTCTTCAATGGCTGTCCATTCTTCATGTAAGTCAAGTACCTGGACTCTTGTTTCATTAACAGTATCTGCCAACTCAGTTTCCGTCAGAAGCAGCGATAGATCAGCATCTCTGATCATCTGTTCAATTCGTGCTGAAGGATAATCTGAAGCGATTGGAATATAGGTTACTCCAGACTTTAAGATTCCCAGCAGACCAATTATAATTTCAGGAGACCGTTTTAGGTAGATTCCTATTCTCTCACCCTTTTTGATTCCAATCCCGCTTATATACCCGGCTAATTGAGTTGATTTTATGTGAAGATCCCTGTAGGTTATTTGTTGATCTTCAAATTCTATCGCAACTCTTTCTGGATTCTAAATTGCTTGTTGAGCTATCAAATCAATCACGCTCTTCTTATAAAGATCAGGGAATGAACGGGCTGATTTCTTAAGTTTCTTCAGAGCAACAAGCGGGGGTTGACCTAATGCCTGATTTGGGTTATCAAGAAAAGCGTCGAGTAGTGCTACGAAATGAACCGGGATCGTTTCTATTTGATAGTTACTGAAAATGCCCATATTCAAATCGAAATGCAATTGGAATTTTCCGGATGAATTAAAATCGTGAACCTGAAGTCTTAAAATATGGCTGGTGTCTATATGGTTTGAATGAATCCAGGTTGTCTCACATGGAATGCCACTAAAATCCTCAAATGACATGTTCATGTAATTAAGAATAACATTATAAGCCTTACTCCAATCTGGTTGGCTTACTCCGGGCACGGCATTCTTTATAAACTCTGTTGTTTCCGCTCTTACTTCAGCAATTAAGTCACAGAACATTTTTTTATCGCTTAAGTCTGCTGTCAATGGAAATATTTCAATGAACATTCCAGTGGTTTCCTTGAGAGATTTGGAAGGTCTGTTGTGAATGGGGGATCCCATGGTTATCTTATCTTCACCACTAACTCTATGAAGAAATGTGAATAAAAGAGCTGAGAAAATATTGAATATTGATAAATCCTTGCTCCAAGTTCTTGCTTCTTTTGAATCCGCCAATTGCCTTATCCTTCCGGATATGTCGCTACTTAGGGTAAGTGAGATTCGCTTGGATTCTGTAGATGAAGATCTTGTTGGAATTCCATAGATAGTTCTCAATTGTTTCCGGCTAACTTTTTCCTTCCAGTAATTTTCTATTTTAAGTCGGTTACTATATTTAGCCTGGTTTCGCTCAAAATCTAAAAAAGTAGAGTAGTCATGGAAATGGTCATATTCCGAGCGATCCCCGTTTTTGATAGATTCATATAAATTACTCAAACGTTTGAAGAGCAAAGATTGCGTCCAGCTATCCGTTATTAAATGATGCTCATTAAAATACCAGATATAGCGATCTTCGGAGATCTTGATAAGGATTGATTCAAAAAGACACTTCGATAGATCAAATATTTTCTGAGTTTGAAGTGATGCCCAGTCTAATATGTCCTTCTGTGATACAGCTCGGTCAGACCAGTCTAGAATTTCGACCTGGTATCCTAAGTTAGAAACTACTTGCTGTTTGGGCTGCCCATCGAATTCTATAAATGTCAGCCTCATTGATTGCGACAGATCAACGAGCTTCTGGAAGGCCTGACGAAAACAATTCTCATCAATAGGTCCTTCTAATTGCCATATTAAAGCTTCATTGTAAAGTGGAACAGTGGGTTTTAGCCGTTGCCCAATCCATATCATCAATTGACTTTGAGTAAGATCAAAGTATTCGTTGATGATTTCCTTATTCTTCATTTCTCTCCCTGATTAAATAATTAACCATTGAATCAACGGACTGGAAATTCTCGATCGTCAGGTCCTGCGGTTCTACTTTGACCTCAAAATTTTGCTCTAAAAATGAAACGATCCTCATCAACCCAATCGAATCCACTATACCGCTTGTATATAGATCCTCTGATTCAGTAACGGTTATTTGACCATCAAGCAATTCTTTAGAAATATAATCGATTATTTGCTGCTTCATGTCTGGGTTGGTTGTTTTGTGTCTTTACTCAGAAAGGAATAGTCTACTTTACCATTGGCGTTTCGTGGAATCTCTTTTACCAGTGTTATTTTTTGAGGCAAGAAATAGCGAGGAAGAAACTTTGTGATGTGTGATGATAAATCGTCTTCGCTAAGATTGTGACCATCTTTTATACTTGCGATTGATTCAATAACTAAATTTTCATCATCAGATTGAATCGAAAAAACAGCAACTTCTTTGACTGCAGGATGTCTTAAAAGAATCACTTCTATTTCATCCAATTCTATCCGGTAGCCTCTAATCTTTACCTGACGATCCTTTCGTCCAAGAAAAATAAGATCTCCATTAATATCCAATTTGACGAGATCGCCAGTCCTGTAATAATATTTTCCATCTGCTCCTGAAAAAAATACTTTTTCTGTTAATTCAGGTTGATTCCAATATCCTTTCATAAGAGTTGAACTATGAACAAGTAGCTCTCCAGCCTCAGTCTTTTCGACGATATTATCATTGCCATCCACTATGAGCATGCTGGTTTCGGCCCATACTTTTCCAATAGGTATCGAATCATTCTCGGTAGGTGGTTCTTTCAGATTATAATATGTACAGTAACTTAATTCAGTCGGACCATAAGAATTCGTAAAAGTAGCCTGAGGCCAATAAGTCATTAATTTCTTGAGATGTTTAGCTGGAAAAGGTTCACCACTGTAAAGAACCTGGCGAAGTGAACCTAAATTACGATCAGCCAAAACTCCATAATCCAAAAGATTCATATAAATTAATGGTACTGCGGTTAGCATCGTGGGTTTTTCCTTTTCAAGAAGACTGGAAAGGCTGGCCGGAAATTTAATATGAGGTTCAGGAATAATCAATGTTGTGGCACCCACCAAAGGCCCGGAATAATATCCGAAATTGGATTGGTCGAAGTGCAGGGCGCATCAGAGATTGCTTTTAAAACATTTTTCATCTTTTAAGGTGAAAGTGATGGAACTGGATATGCCAGAAGACGTGGTGGATACATGGTGGGCAGACTCTATGGCTGTGGTTGTGGCCGTTAAGTAGAACCCATTCTTATAAATGCAACAACTTACAGATGACATTGTTCACGTTTGGGAAGTGGACTTAAATGTCGATCCGGCATTTCTGAAAACCTGTTCCAGAACATTGTCGCCTGACGAATTGGAAAGAGCTAATAAATACGCATTTGAAAAAGACCATAATTATTTTATTGCCAGGAGAGGAGTTTTACGAAAGCTGATAGGACACTATTTGAATGCTAAACCAGATTCAATATATTTCAATTACGGCCCTTTCGGAAAGCCTTACCTACCCAAATATCACGATTTTCAGTTCAATCTTGCTCATTCAAATGGGCATGCCTTGATGGCCTTCTCCATCAAAATACCACTGGGTATCGATTTGGAATTTATAAACCGTAATCTTGAATTTGATAACATCGCCGATCATTTTTTTAGCAGAGGCGAAACAAAATCCCTGAAAAATGTGAGTACAGAACAAAAGGCGATTTCCTTTTATAATTGCTGGACCAGGAAAGAGGCTTTTATTAAAGCGAGGGGGGATGGGTTGACCTTTCCATTGGATAAATTCGAAGTGTCAATAGAGCCCAATGATCAAAAGGCACTTATTGGGCTTTACCACGATTCCGAAAATGCCGGTGACTGGACAATAAAATCGTTAGAGGTAGAAGGGGATTTTGCAGCTGCCCTGGCATTTAAGGATAAAAATATTTCAGTAAACTCCAACGTATGGGAGTAAGATCAGAAATTATGATTCAAAATAGAAGGATAAAATTTCATTTTACATCTTTCTGATTAATTCTTTCATAAAAAGAAAGCAGAAGTAAGTATTTGTTATCAAATATCGTTTGAATAGCCTCTGAGGCTCGTGAATGAGGCGATAGAACCATTCCAAACCCCAATTTCGGATCCATTTTGGTGCACGGGAATCAATTCCTGCAAAAAGTAGAAATGCTCCGCCAACTCCAAACATGGGGGCATTGATTTTTCCCAACATTTTGGCAATCCATATCTCTTGCTTTGGGCAACCTAAACCTACCAAAACAATATTTGATTCGAATACATTAATCTCTTTTGCATGACGATCCAATTCTTCCTCATCTATTCTCCCAAATGGAGGGGAGAGGTATCCAGTACTTACAATAGGGAACTCTCTTTCCATTCTGAATTTTATCTTGCCTAAAACATCTTCAGTCGAGCCATAAAAAAAAACTTTTAGTTTCTCACTGTTTGCTTTGGAAAGTAAACTTAAAATCATGTCATTTCCCGCGATACGTTCACTTTTAGCCTTGCCTAAGATTCTCATAGAATAGAGCAGCGGCACTCCATCGGGACAAATAATATCAATTTTATTCAAGAGATGATTGAATTCCGTTGAATGATGGCTTTCATAAATCATGTGGGAGTTCATAAAAGCTACACCTATTGACTTTCTGCTCCTGGCCAGGTGCAAAAAGTGGTCAAGAAATTCCGTATAGCTACTGAATGAAATATTCAATCCAAACAGTGAAAGGGATGAAATCAATTTGCTTGGATTAATCCATCATAAATCTCCATAAGCATCTCATAGTTCTTTTCCTCTGAATATTTTGTCTCGAAATCTTTAGTGCAATTCTCACTTAGCATTTGCCTAAAATCAGGATTTTGAGTTATCCTGTCTACCTGGCATATCAAGTCCGATTCAACCCCTTTTTCGAAAAGTAAACCATTTTTTTCATGTTCAACTATAACACCCTGGTTTCCAAAATTTGATGATATGACAGGTATCCCCAAAGCAAAGGCTTCGACAATGACCAATGGAAAGCCCTCATAACAAATTGATGGAAAGATCAAAGCTTTAGAGCATGCTAATGTGTTTAGAGCCGTCTTGTTATCCAGTTTCCCGGTAAAGCAAATTTGATCATGATTGTTACACTCTTCCTTTAAATTTTTCATCAATTCACCGTCTCCGATAATAACAAGCTTACTCTTGATATTAGCATTCATCCATGCACGCACCAAAAAATCGACTCCCTTTTCTTCACTCAATCTCCCAATGCAAACAAATTGATCCAGGATAGTGTTCGGCGGTTCCTGTTGTTGTTTTACAATAAAGTTGGGTTTGACATGAAGTTTTCTCTCATCAATACCCCATTCTTTGTAAATATCCCGTGAAAATTTGGTCAGGCATATGAATCCATTTACGAGTTGATTCCAGGTATCTTGTTTTTTATGATACTCAATCATATGAGCAACTACAAATGTCTGTAGGAAAGAATTACGATAGACTCTGTCCTTAATGGTTAAATAAGCCGATCCTTTGATAGTTCTTAAATCCATTTTAGACTTATTGAAGAGAAGACCGTTAGGGTATAATAATCTAAAATTATGAAGGGTTAAAACAACCGGGATCTTGGCATCCTGACAGGCCTCGAAAATACTTGGGGAAAAGAGGGGGAAAAAATTATGTACATGTACTATGTGAGGTCTAAATTCCGAAAGGATTTTAGTCATCCTTTTCTTTTCACCTTGATTATAATGAGTTGTGAAAAGCAAAGAAAATTTATCAAAAATGGTTCGAATCCCTGTTTTGTTATCTTTTAAGTAAGTAAGGACCTCATGCCCTTTTGACCGAAGTAATTCTACCTCTTGTTCAAACACCTTGTCCTCGCCACCAGCTATCTTGTAGTAATTATGAACGAGAAGTACTTTCATTCGCTATAGGTCTCAAGCTCATTTCCTTTTGATATTGATAGAAGGTGCAATAGATAACCCCAACAATAACCCAAAAAGGTATACCTCCCATTGGCCCTTCAAGAAATACATCCAAACTACTGTTTATTAAAAAAGAAAGCCAGTAACACAAAAGTATAATAAACAGATTATGGTATGTTTCGTGTTGTGCTTTGGATAGTCTTATATGATGAATCAATCTCCAAAAGGTAATCCATAAAAAAATAATCCAAAGTGCCAGGCCAACTATGCCTGTTCTTGCCAGTATTGTCATCGTCGCGTTGTGAGGGCTTCTTACATCTGGGGTGGCCCCATGCGGTACATCATCATCTTCTGCCAGGTTTACTCCAAACCCCTTTCCTGTCCATAAATAGTCACCAAAGACTGTATAATTAACAATTTTGGCCCACCACAACAATCTCCAAAGAATATTTCCACCCTCAACACCTGCATCATCACTCATATTTGAATAATCGATATCTACAAGTCTTGAATAGTCAATATTTGTAATGGCTGAATAATTCTTGAAGAGTTGTTCAGCAGAAAGAGTTCTGGCTCGACTATTTGATTGGAAAGCATCGATTTTAGAAAATAAAATCAATGCAAGAACAAAAAAGAAAGCTCCTATGAAAAAATATCTTAAATAACTCATTTTCTTTTTGAGATATAGGAAATAGATAAAAGGGAATAAAATGGATAAGAATCCTCCCCTGTTGAAAGCAGCCAAATAAACGGCAATTGCAGCTATACATACCAGCACAGCATACTTTTCTCTCTTTTTATAATAGACAAAACCAGTAATTACCAATAAGAGGGCAAAAAGTGTGTGTACGCCCATATCCCCAGCCTTAACCTGACTTAAACTTCTGTTTAGAAATGGTATCGTTGGATTCAAAAATGAAAACTGATAGTTCGCAATTATCATAAACAAATAAAATAGTGGAAGAAACTTGAAGTAAGAGGCATAGTTTTTAAACCAGTTAACAATGTTGATTTCGCTGTACAATATAAAGTTGTAGAAAACTATCGCAAACATGGCATAGGTTATTATCACACTATCCCTGATGCCATTGATGCCATGTTCGGTTAAGCCAATAAATGCATAACATATTCCAAGAAACAACAGGATATAAAGAACGATTGGAATACCTCCCTTTATCTTACTTTTAGTTATATGTATTACAAGAAGGACAAATGTCATTGCGAAAAAAACTAAGAAGAGCTCCCCAATAAATAGGTATGCCCATGTCTTCCCCAGGTAATAATACCCAACAAGAATGACGGTCAATATCCGTAAGTACAACTTCATCTTATACTTGCTGTCTATGAAGCGACATCCACGTTGCTAAAGCTTTTGAAGAATTCAATCCTTTTTTTTTCGATAATTGAACTATCTATATAGGGCGCAACTTCTTCATGTGTAAGTCTTCTCCCCTTCATTCTTAAACAAAAATTTATCAAGTCATCTTTCATTTCAATTATTCCATCTTCTGTGTTAGGTATTTGCAAAATCCATTCTGGTAGATTATCAATAAAGGCTGTGTCAGTATAGGCAATAATACAAGGCATCCCATAAGCCAGGTATTCCCGAACTTTTAAGGGGCAAGCCTCGTTCATATTTTTTCTATACAGTGCCATTGTGCCAATACCTATATCACATTTAGCCACAATCTTCTTGTATTCTTCTTTTTCCAAATATCCATAGAACTTCAAATTATTTGGACTTTCCTCATCCGCAGTATATCCAATAACATGAATCACAAAATTATTTGGAACATTCAATGCAAGTTTAGATAATATATCCACCCCCTGCCAAGGTTGTGCTTCAGATCCCATAAACAATAAATTGATTTCATGATCTACCCTTTCATCCTCAATCATTTCATACTTGCTAAGATCAATGGAATTTGGCACGACTATGATCGGAATTTTGAGAAAACTCCTTTTGTAAATTTGATATAATTCATTTGTAACTGTTACAAGACCAGTTAATCTTTTTAAATAAAATTTATATGAAAAATGGTGATAAATAAATTTGATGAAGTCTTTTAAAGACCTTTGAGATAACACCCTCAATTCCATACTTTCATTAGTATTAAATTCATATATGGATGGAGCCAAGTCGAAAATTTTGAGAATTCCCGGTTTTAATAATAAACTTCTTATGTAGATACAATCTGGTTTATATTCCTTAATTCTTTGATATACTAAATAGAAAATAAATGGAAAGTTGAACCACGTTGTTTTTAAGTGTACAATGTTAACTCCCTGAGGGATAAATTTATAAGATGGGGGATTTTTTGAAATACAAAATATAGTTGTTTCAATCAATGCTTTTTTAAAAAATTCACATTGAGCGAATATCTTCGTACTAACACCGCTCTCTTTACTAAAATCCCAGGCAACTAAATACGCTAACCTCATCTTACTCGCGATATTCGTTAGGAGTAAAAAGAGTAAACGTTAAGGGCCCATTTAGTTTATAACTCATTTTCAAAACGAGAAGATCTCTGCGAGAAATGTTTCTTAAGCGAAAACAGAAACCGCTGCATTTGCTTATTAGGTTCGATAATATGAATATAACTCTTCAGCTTCGGATAACAATTTATTGTTTTTATCAGTCTTTGGTATCTGTTGAATAATTTTTTCCTTCTCCTCTTTTTTTTCTGAGTTAGGTCTCGAGGAAACCATTTTTGGAGTTATGGAATTAACTTCCGAATTGTCCAATTCATCAATTTTATCGAACAAAGATTTAAGATTTATTTCTTTATTTAAATTAAGTGATGGACAGTTTCTCTTTAAAATTGATATCACCCTTAGATGATCATTGATCACATTATCAAAGTGACAAATTATGAGTTGATCTTTATAGGCCTTTAAATCTTTATAGAAACGTATATACCATTTAATTGCAGTAGAATAGGATGTATCTGGGTCTCTCAACATTAATGACACAACCGCATCTATGGGATTTCGAATCAATAGAATCGATGGTATTCCCCATCTCAAAGCTATTTTCAATTGAGCTGTGCAGTGCATATGGTGAGCAATCTTAAGTTTATCAAGGGAGCTTTCCTTTACCAGCATATAAACAAAGGTGTTTGCACTTCTTGGGAATCCTTCAATGCAAATTTGAGATGACCTGCTTAAAAGTAGATGCCTGTTTTTTGCCAGAATTCCGTATAATTTAATAAGTGTATAACTTGACCCTATTTGGCTCCTGATATAATACCTAAGATCGATTAGCATTCCGCTTTTTAAATGAAAGCCCGATTTGTCACTTAATTGTCCATGATCCCTTGATATATACTATTCATCTTTTGTGCTTCGTTTTCCCAATTGAGACATTTATGAATATTGTTCAGTTTTTTCTTCTTTTTGAGAATTGAATTTTTATCTATGGAATTTACCAAACCAACCAGTTTATCTACACTAAATGAAGCCTTCCAACCACAATCGTAGTCATTGGCAATTTGGCTGATGTAGGGAAAGTCGCTGTGGATCACTGGTAAGCCACTAAGCAGATATTCAAAAAGTTTGTTTGGCGCACTATAATAGTAACTCAAAGAAACATTTTCTATCATACACATCCCTACATCTGCAGACCTCGTTACAACCTCTACTTCTTCAGGTGGTACTGCCGCTTTGTAATGAATGTTTGAATTGTATCCACACCGCTCTATAATTTCGTTAACTAAATATCCATATCCCATAAATACAATGTGCTTTGTAGCCTCCACTTGATTAAATACTTGCAACAACTCCTCTATAAACCTTCCACTAATAAATCCACCCTGATAGATAAATATTATATGATCAACTGGTATCTTAAACTCTTCTCTCAACACGTTGGATTTAGATCTTCGGTCGTCTACGACCTCGGGTATATTTCTTACCGTAGCAATCTTCTGGACATTATATGTCTTGACATACCAGTTTTCAATTAAAGGTGATACAACAATGGTAAAGTCTATTTTCTTTATCAAAATCCTTTCCAAAATCTTATAAAAACTCCTTTTTAATGGGCCATAGTAATGTCGTTCTGTTTCCAGTTCATGTGTGTCATAAATCAGTTTTCCGTTGGTACTCCATTTTAATAACCAACATAGCAATAGCACCTCAATATGATGGCAATTAATAACGAGACCAGTATAACCTTTAAATCTCCAGAAAATCTTTATCATCCAAATGAATCCTTTTAGATACATTCTTAGCCCCGAAGCTTTGAGCCCAAGGTTGCTTACAGTCACATTCCATATATACCGATTATGATTAAGTATCTGTTCTTCCTCAATGTCCAAACCACCTTTCGCGGCTATAACCACCTGATCGAACAGATTATATGAAGAGATGGATTTAGTCTCTTTGAGAATTCTGGAGGCATTTTTAATTTCAGAAGGCGTGATGTGAATATTTATAGCCATTGAAATCTTATCAAAAGTTTATGCATTAGTTAGTCTGAGAGATCCCTGCCATAAGCCTAATATAATTTAGAAACCATAATATGCTCCCAGCTTTGATCCCCTTGTGTATTTGCAGCAGCTGGCATTGGTTTTTCATCCAAAATTCTTTTTTCCAGGATACCCATACCTACTAAAGAGCGTCTTGACTCCACAATTCTTTCAATTATTTCGGGTCTAGACATCCATTTCTGTTGCGGAGGCTCGTAACCGATTTTATCCTTTCTCCAGGTAATCTCATCAGATAATAATCCTTCAAATGATTTCCTCATCAGATACTTAGTCCATCCGCTGTTTATCTTATAATCAGACGGCATCTTAAACAAGAACTCTACCAATTCGTGGCTTAAAAAAGGCAAACGAACCTCCCTGGAATGAGCCATGGAATTTCTGTCAGCGTAGCGAAGCAGGGTGCCTAAACCATAGGAGCTTGTGTGTGCCCAGAGATGACTGTTCAGGCTGTTGATATCATATTCGAACAAAGGGGCAGGAAATTTGTTATATGTTCTGAAAAAATCCTTTGTCAAAAAGCCAGTAGGTGTTACCTGAAACTCTTTTTTAATTTTATTGAGTACCTTGACTAATCGTGGAGCCCTTGTCTTCAAGACCGTACGAAGATTCCTTTTTGGCCTTTGCGGAGGATTTATCAGATTACTTTCATGTAAGTTAATGTAGGCACTTGTTTCACTATCATAGCGCTCACCATTTAACATCCTAATCTCATTAAAGAATGTTTGATAATATGGCGTATAACCAGCCAGTATTTCATCGGCACCCTGTCCATCGAGCAATACTGTAACATTGTTCCTTTTGGCCAACTCGAATACCTGATACTGCACCAGTATACTTGCTGACCCAAAAGGCTCTTCCTGATGATAAAATATCTTATCGAGCTCCTGATTAAGAACATCACTTTCAGAATAAACAAAATACGGTTTGGCCTTTGTTTTGTTTATTACATATTCCTGGTACCTGGTTTCATCTTTAATAAAGTCCTTGAACCTTGCAGAAAACGTGGTGACTTTTTTGTTCTCAGATTTATAAATTTCATCGATCACACATACTATTAAAGAACTGTCCAGGCCTCCCGACAAACTAGAACCAACAGGTACATCTGACCTTAAACGCCGTCTCACAGAATCTATAAATA
>JAQCLE010000136.1 GCA_027592755.1 Bacteroidota bacterium
ATCATACTCTCACGCTTTGTTTAACACGAGGTTTGTGAATTGATTCTAAATATAATGCGGGGACGTTCTAATTGACTGAATTTCAACAAAAAACCCCGGGTGTGTCGGGACAATATTCAACGATCTTTTAGCGGGTGGTATGGAGGTCGGTATTTAATTCGCCTATAATATGGGTATATGATGTTGAAAAACAGCTAATTGCAGAGACTAATCACCTTATGTTGGGCGTACACTTTGCGTAAAGGGTGCTCTTGAAAGGATATTAGTACTGCCTGATAAAATATTATCAAACTATTTGTATTTTAACCAATTACATAAGAAGTGAATGCTATGAAGAAGATGATTTACACATTTCAGGTTGTACTGGTTATTGCCTTTTTAATTGGTGGCTGCGATTCAGCCAATACCGGTCAAGAGGATCAGTTGTATACTAAAATTAACCATTCAGAAGGAACTATATCGGTTTTCAAGGGTAATCAAAAGGAACCAATAGTCGTTCAAAATGCCCGTCCCGAACACAGGCCCTATTTGCATCCCATTGCAGCCCCTGATGGTAAAGGTTTCGTTACTGAGTATAGCCCGGGACATCATAAGCATCAAACTGGTTTGTACTGGGGTTTCACCCGGGTCAATGGTGAACCTGTCAATCACGATAGCCTGATGACATTCTTTTACAAACCGGATAAAACAGCTGAACAGGTTAGGATCAAGGGCCGGGATTTTTTCCACAATCCCGGTGAAGGATATTGGAAGCGCATCAGCTACGGTGTAATTGACTCAATCGGTGAAAAAGTTTCCTGGAAATCGGTCTATCACATGCTGGCTGAAAATGGCGAACCGCTTCTTGAAGAAACACAAATCTGGTCAATGAAAGTAAAGGATGGAGAGCATCTGCTAGAGCTGGAGTGGCAAGGGAAAGCGCTTGAGGAAATCACAATTGGAGAAATGTCCTATGGAGGTTTATTCCTGCGGATGCCCTGGAAGGAAGGAATTAAGGGCGAGGTGGTCAATTTTGCACGACAAAGGAATGAAAGAGCAGAGGGTCAGAGGGCACAATGGACAGATGTTGGTATCCAGGTGGAAGGCCGGGAAGATTTGGCTCACGTAGCGATATTTGATCATCCGGAAAATGGAGGATTTCCACAAACCTGGCGAGTTGACGGCCAATTAGGAATAGGCCCAAGCAGGGCGATAATGGGCGATTGGAAGATTCCCAAGGGTGAAACAGAAACAATTAAACACGGCTTCGTTATTTATACGGGAGAGTTAAATGACATCGAATTGACCGAGAAGTGGAAACAATACATTGACGATGACCTACGGTCAATAGACCGAGGGCATCCGTACAACACAGGTCTTTGGAGAGTAGCCCGGGAAGAAGGACGTCTGGCTAAGTTCCTCACCGCAGAGCAACAAGTGGCAGAAATGACAGTTACGGATGGCTATAAAGTTAATGCCTGGGCATCTGAACCTATGATCACACAGCCAATGGCGTTTTGCTGGGATGACAGGGGTCGTTTGTGGATAGCGGAGAACAGAGACTACGAGACAAGACGTACTGGGTTTTCAGGTTCCGGTGATAGTCGGATTCTTATTATTGAAGATACAGACAAGGACGGCGTTGCAGACAGCAGAAAAGTTTTTGCGGAAGGGATTGCGTTTCCAGCTGCCCTGGCTGTGGGCTTTGAAGGTGTATTCGTTGGTGCTCCTCCTAATTTGCTTTTCATCCCTGATCGAGATGGTGACGACAAGGCCGATATGGATGATATTGAAGTGCGATTAACCGGATGGGGGATAAGAGATCGACATGAAACCATTAACAGTTTCCATTGGGGACCGGATGGCTGGCTTTATGGGTTAGAGGGATTTGCTACGCCGTCAAAGATCAGAAAACCTATTGGAAAAGGTAAGATTTACAGACATAATGACCCATTTCCTGAAGACCTTCTTGAAGCTGAAGGTGTTGATGTCAATGGTGGTGTTTGGAGATATCACCCTACAAAAGACCGTTTTGAAGCAGTGGCTCATGGTTTTAGTAATCCATGGGGCATTGATTATGACGCCAAAGGTCAGTTGTTTATCAGCGCCTGCGTAATACCTCACCTTTTTCATGTCGTTCCCGGGGGCATCTATCATCGCCAGGGAGGGCAACACTTCAGCTCCTACATTTACGATGACATCAAAACCATTGTAGACCATCGTCATCGCTCAGCTCATGGCGGAGCGAGAATCTACTTATCCGATGCTTTTCCTCCGGAACAAAGAAATCGAATATTTATGGCCAATATCCATGAGCATGCAGTACTCTCTGATATCCTTGAACCAAAAGGATCAGGATTTGTAGCCAAACATGGAGAAGATTTTGTGATGGCTAATAATGCACAGTGGATTGGTTTTAGTATGGAAATCGGTCCTGAGGGTGGGCTATATGTCCTTGATTGGCATGATGCCGATATCTGTGGCACTGAAGTACTCCATAAGGAGACCGGCCGTATTTACAGAATCATGCCGGAGCAATCTCAGGCAAAAGAATGGAAGGGAAGGTATGCAGATTTAGGCCAGTTTTCAGATTTAGAACTTGCAGAACTTCAATTGAGTCCGAGTGTTTGGCACGCAAGAAGAGCACGTGTAATTCTCCAGGAAAGGGCAGCAAAGGGAACGATCGGGCAAGAAGTGAAGAAGCGGTTGTTTGACATTTATCAAAAGGAGAGTAATATTGATTTGCGGCTCAGAGGGTTTTGGTCCCTCCACGTTACAGGCCAGCTAAGTGAAAGTGATTTGCTTGCTGCACTTAGCGATTCGGATGAATACATCAGAGGATGGGCTATTCAATTATTGGGGGAGGATATGAAGCTCTCTCCAAAGGCTATTCAGCAATTGGAAGCCATGTCGTCAAAGGACAAATCTCCAATTGTCAGGCTGTATTTAGCGGCGGTTTTACAGCGCATTCCAATTAATGAGCGTTGGAATATTAGTACAGCATTGACCGCCAATAAACAGGATAAAGACGATCACAACATACCAAAGATGATCTGGTTCGGTTTAGAGCCAACTGTTGCGACGGATATTGAAAGGGCCCTGGATTTAGGAATTAAGAGTAAGATCCCGGTGATTGCAGAATACATTGCCCGGCGGGTGATTGATGAAAATGGTATGGAACAGTTATTATCGGCGGCTCAGAAGCGTTCACCTAACCAAATGAGTTTACTCCAGGGACTTCTGGCTGAACTGGAAAATAACAGTGATCTAAAACCTACTTCCAATTGGGATAAGACCTATGAAATCCTGCGATCGAATGAAGCTACGGCAGCAATTGCCCTTGAAATTGGTCAACTTTTTGGTAGTGCGGAAGCAGCTAATCAATTAATGACAGTTCTCGAAAACCCCGCTGCCAATATTGAGGATAGGCAAGCAGCCCTTACAGGTTTAGCGAGTCGTGCCTGGCCAGCTTTGAAACCCCTTTTATCTGAATTCATTGATAATCCGGATATGAGTATTCAGGCAATTCGTGCGATCAGTAATTTCAATGACGGTCAATTGGGACAGGTTTTATTTGGAAAATATGAGACTTTTAGTGCAGACCAAAAAACTGAAGCCCTGATGACTTTGGCCTCCCGAAGAACTTATGCGAGCATACTGACTGGGGCAATTAAAGATAAAAGGATTGCCAAAAGTGAAATTCCGGCGTATGTAGCTCGCCAATTAAGAAGAGTAATGGGAAATGGATTTGTTGAAGTTTGGGGACCAATCGATGATATATCAGCCGATATTGAAGCTCAGTACAGTAAGTATAGAAAACTCCTCACTAATGAAAATTTACAACGAGCGGATGCCATTAAAGGGAAGGGAATCTTTTCAAAAACCTGTGGGGCATGTCACCAGATGTATGGAGAAGGAGGAATCTTAGGGCCAGAATTAACGGGTTCTAACCGATCAAACACTGACTATCTCCTTTCTAATATTTTAGAGCCAAGTGCTGATATTCAGGATGACTATAAAATGGTGATTGTTACCACCAGAGATGGTAGAACCTATCTGGGTACAGTTGCTGGTGATAATGATAGGCAACTGGTTTTAAAAGTAGTTGGCCAGGATCAGTTGTCAATCAATAAATCAGACATTCAATCACGGGAGGATACACCTAATTCAATGATGCCACCAGGATTAATAAATACGATGAATGATCAGGAAGTTCTTGATCTTGTGGCTTACCTAAAAACGCAAAAGGAACTTGCAGCAAAGTAGAATAGCTTATCAGTCAAATCTCTTTGATTCTTCGCACGAGCTAATTTAGCCGATAACAGTGACTATTTGAAAAAATATGTGAAGCTGCTACAATAAACCGGACAGTAATGTTGAAAGCTGTGAGAATCTCTGAACATTTGGGGACTCTCACGCCATTTCCCTGCGCTCAACCCACATGAAATGACCCGGTGTAACGTCAACGGCTTTTTTGTGCTCTTACATCGAACTCCCGTTAAGTTAAGGTCATAATGCTAAATTTACTATATGATGAAAAAAGAGAGAAGACACTTTGACAAAGAATTTAAGCAGATGGCTGTCAAATCTTTGTCAATCAGGTAAACCTACTAAAGAGTTGCTGAAGATTTAGTATCTTGAAAGAGATGATTCTACGGTGGAGAAGGGAATTCGATCAATATCAGGATGGTAGTTTTTCAGGCCATGGCAATGCAAACATGACATCGGAACAGAAAGAAATTGTAAAGCTTAAAAAAGAGCTCCGAGATGCCAAAATAAAAAGGGATATTCTAAAAAAGGCCATTAGTATGCCTGTCTGCCCTTTAGGTTTACGAGATATAAAGATTGTAATAAATGTTGCTATTATTATTGTTATTAACGGTATGCGTGAGGGGGGTCTGGGGGGAGACTCATAACTTGTGAATAATGTGGATAACTTTGAAAAAAGTCAACACCGACAGAGGCGAATTATCTGCCTGCCTGGGTAAGACCCATCGGTCGATTCAATCCTCTGTTGGTTACTTAAACAAGCATCATTTAGAAATTAGGAATATCCAATGAAGGATAAGATCCATTAGTAAGGGTTTGATTGTGTTTAAGTATGTTGACCTATTAATCAATAAGTTATGGAGTATAAAGTATTTATTGGAGTAGATGTCTCTAAAGAGGTTCTGGATTTTGTAGTCATAGTTGAAGGTGAAAAGTTGTTCCATTTACAGGTAAGTAACGACAAAAAAGGGATCAACCTGTTTCACAAAAGATTACTAAAAGAAGTTGAGATCGATAAGGATTACTGGCTGTTATGTCTTGAGCATACGGGTATCTACTGCAATCCTTTATTGGAATTTTTGGGTGAAGAGAACATGGCCGTTTGGTTAGAAAACGCAGCAGTAATCAAAGTATACCATGCTCTGGAACGAGGTAAAAATGATGCATTAGATTCTTTGAGAATTGCTGAGTATGCTTATGCTAAAAGAGATAAAGTAAGGCTGTGGGAAGCTCCCAGAGAAGTTATCAATCAATTGAAATCTATGATCAGGCTCCGGAAAAGACTACTAACTTCCAAAAAGAGGCTACTTGATCCTCTACAGGAAGAAAAGAAGTTTGGTAATAAACAATGGGTAAAGGAACATGATAAACTACTTCGACCTGTTATAGCCAAAATAGAAAAGCAACTCAAAGAAGTGGAACGGAAAATCCAGCAGCTCATTGATGGGGATGATCACCTCAAGCAACTTTATCAACTGATCACATCAGTGAGCGGAGTAGGGCAGATTGTAGCTATTAACACAATAGTAGTCACTAATGAATTTAAACAGATCACTGACCCTAAAAAGATGGCCTGCCATTGTGGGGTAGCCCCATTCAAATACGATTCAGGAAAAACCATTCGCAGCAGAGCAAGAGTGTCGCACAGGGCAGATAAGTCAATGAAAGTACTGCTACATTTGGCCGCTATGTCAGCTATTTCCAGTAAAGGAGAATTAAGAGATTATTACCTAAGAAAAGCACAGGAAGGCAAGAATAAAATGGCTGTACTTAATGCTGTAAGAAACAAAATCATCCACCGAATATTTGCTTGTGTAAGAGAAAATAGAAAATATGAAAAAATTTATACCCATGCCCTTGTTTAATCCTTAGAAATCGACAGGCAGGTTCTCCAGGTATGACGACGGGTTTACCAATTCATAGAGAAAAATTGGTTAACTTTTTGTCCATTTTTTTATTGCAAGCCCAGTGTATTATTGATAAAATAAAACATGAAAAAGAAATTTCCATTATCTGTATTGATGACATTTGGCTGGCTCTTCTCATTAGGTCAGTCAGATGATTATTCTAAGGTTCTTCAAACCCGTAGCAATGGGGTATATGAACACTACCAAGATTTATTCATAGCGACTATTTTGTCCGGGAAAGGGTACTACTTGGACTATAAAGGAGCAAAAAGAAGTCCATACTTTGGAGACAATGGTTTAGAATTTGGGACCCTGATTTATGATGGAGTTACATTCAGAAACATTGCAATCCTATATAATCTCTATACTCAACAGCTGGTAGTCCAACATGAATCTAAAAACGACACACAACTTGTAATTCTTGATAGTGACAAAGTTTCTGAATTTTCAATAAATAAGTATGAGTTTGTAAATATTAGAATGGACAGTGTCATGAACAGTGGTATCTACCAGTTAGCTTATAGAGGACTTAACTCGAGCCTTTTTGTAAAAAGAACAATGGATAAAGATGAAGAGTTCGGCATACAGGAAGTTACGCTGGATTTTAGTCCTAAAAATGAATATTACATCATAAATAATTTGGGCTCATTTCTTATTAATAGTAAAAAAGGGCTTATGAAAGCCTATAACAATTCCCCAAGACTTCTTTCCATAATGAAAGAGAACAAAATCCGATTTTCTAAAAATCTTATTGAGAATGGTCTAATTACTGTGCTATCACTGTTGGATCCGAAAATTGAAGTCAGCTATATCCCATGAAAACAAGGATTGTGATATTGAGTTTAGTCCTATCCGTCTATTTTAAATCTCAATGTCAAACCCAATTAATTTTAGAAGGATCCTATAAAGATATCAGCTTCATAGACTTGGTCAGTGACCTCGAGACACGATATGAGCTAAAGTTCTATTTTAGTCCAGAACTGAACAGCGCTAAGATGAATCTGGAGTTTAAAGACATTTCTCTTGAAGAGGTCTTAAGTATGCTAACGCAGTTTTCAGGCATTAACTTTCTTTTGAAAGATGATAAAACCATAATAGCAACCGGGCAACATCTGGTACAAACTAAATTAGACCCGGTGCTATTTAATTTAACACCTGAAAATGGCGGGGCTTCCTTTGTGAGTGAGCAAAGATATATTCAGGAAGAAATTCAGGAAATTATTGAGCTGGATAAGAATGATCCCCTCGAAACTCAATTGAACGAAATTGGAGAGTCAACAAATCGCTTTAATGGAACTTCAGCAACTGTTGCTGGTTATGTGAGAGGGCGAGGAACGTGACGGCGAATATTCGGAGCCTCTGTTTTCAAAAAGGACCCACTGGTTGGGGCTGTAACTGATCAATTCGGCTATTTCTCTTTAACGATACCAAAAGGCAAACCTTAACCTGTTTACCGTTTAGTGTAACCAATCGGATTAATAAATATAGAATAATTGTGGAATATGAAAAAAGGAGGAATAGTTGTAATAGGTAGCAGTAATACAGACATGGTGATTCAAACTGGTCGATTGCCTGCTCCAGGAGAAACCATATTAGGCGGCCAGTTTATCATGAATCCTGGAGGCAAAGGTGCCAATCAGGCAGTAGCTGCTGCCCGGCTGGATGGAGAGGTTACATTTATAGCAAGGGTGGGTAATGATATTTTTGGTCAGGAAGCGATCAAAGGATTTCAGGAGCATGGAATTGATATAAGTTGTGTAGCCATAGATAATGAGTCTCCTTCAGGAGTGGCATTGATCATGGTGGATGATAAAGGGGAAAATTGTATTTCGGTAGCATTGGGTGCTAATTTGACAATGCAAAAGTCCGATATTGATAAAGCAAAGGAATTAATCAAACAAGCGTCATTTGTATTGATTCAAT
This sequence comes from Bacteroidota bacterium, assembly GCA_027592755.1. Taxonomy (GTDB): domain Bacteria; phylum Bacteroidota; class Bacteroidia; order Cytophagales; family Cyclobacteriaceae; genus JAJCYL01. Next base: position 8,079 of record JAQCLE010000136.1, read on the forward strand.
TGGAAATACCAATGGAGGTGGTAACCTATGCGGTTGATTTGGCAAAAAGTTTAGGAACACGTGTGGTATTGAACCCTGCGCCGGCTCAACCATTGTCTGATGACCTGCTTTCATCTCTTCATATTATCACTCCCAATGAAACGGAAACAGCCTTGTTAACAGGAATTAAAGTGGAGGATGAATCTACTGCAAGAAAAGCGGCCCGAATTTTAAAAGACAAAGGAGTAGATATAGTGTTAATTACAATGGGTGAACGCGGGGCGTATGTTTTGTCTGATGATGATGATCAAATTGTTCCTAGCACAAAAGTCATTCCAGTGGATACCACAGCAGCCGGAGATACTTTTAATGGGGCATTGCTGGTTGGTCTTTCAGATGGGCTATCTCTTACTGAAGCCGTTGAATTTGCTAATAAGGCGGCGGCATTTTCAGTTACAAAAATGGGGGCACAGGTGTCAGCACCAAGTAGAAATGATATTAAATAATACCATAACCTAAAATAGAAAAATTATGTTTATACCTGAAAGTTACGGACTGGCTGTTGTTTTATGTGTTCTCACTATGTTTTGCTGGGGATCCTGGGCCAATACCCAAAAACTAGCCACAAAATCATGGCCCTTCCCTCTGTTTTATTGGGATTATTCCCTGGGGGTTATTTTGCTTACACTCATCTTTGGGTTTACGCTGGGAAGCACAGGGGATGCAGGACGTTCATTTGTCGCAGACCTTGGTCAGGGTGAAATCAGTTCCTATACGTCCGCTATTATTGGTGGCATTATTTTTAATATAGCAAATCTGTTAATTGTAGCTGCCATTGATATTGCCGGAATGGCTGTTGCTTTTCCTATCGGTATCGGAATTGCTTTGGTGTTGGGTGTTGTAGTAAATTATATTGCCACACCGGTTGGAGACCCCATATTACTTTTTATAGGTGTTGGCCTGGTAGCAGTAGCCATTGTACTCGATGCTCTCGCCTATAAAAAACTATCGACCGATCAAAAGTCTACTCCAACTAAAGGTATTGCACTTTCAGTGATTGGCGGAGTATTGATGGGTTTTTTCTACCGATTTGTAGCGGCAGCTGTTTCTACCGATTTCACCACACCGGAAGCTGGTTTATTTACACCCTATAGCGCTGTTTTTGTATTTTCGATTGGAATCTTCCTCTCCAATTTCGTTTGGAATACTTTTTTTATGTACAAACCATTCAAAGGAGAATCGGTATCGTATGTGGACTACTTTAAAAAGGGGGACTTTAAATTACATTTAATCGGATTACTGGGTGGTATCATATGGTGTATGGGTATGTCGTTCAGTATGATAGCGTCTGAAAAAGCAGGTTTTGCAATTTCATACGGCTTAGGTCAGGGAGCGACTATGGTGGCCGCTGTATGGGGAGTCTTTATCTGGAAAGAATTCAAAGATGCACCAAAAGGCACTAGCACATTAATATGGCTTATGTTTCTATGTTTTATGGCGGGTTTGGTAGCCATCATAC